>JBHHYQ010000053.1:0-7230 GCA_046757595.1 Candidatus Omnitrophota bacterium | reverse complement strand
CCCCTTCGGGGACTAATTATATTGCTGTTTTTTTACGCACGACGCACGACGCAATCAATCCGCCGCGGTGACCTTCAACACCTCCTCTATGCTCGTCAGTCCGGCGGCGGCCTTTTCCATCCCCGCCTCCCGCAATGTCTTCATCCCCAAAGAACGGGCGGCCTGTTTTATCTTATGATCCCGGGCGCGCTCGATGATCAACTCCTTGACTTTTGCCTCGAGATTGAGAATCTCAACAATGGATGTCCTCCCCTTGTATCCGGAATTAAAACACAAAGAACAGCCTTTGGCCCGATAGAACGTCAAAGGACGATCGCTATTGTATTTTATTCCCATATTCTTCAGCCCGTTTTCGCTCAGGACATAAGATTCTTTGCAATGAGGGCAAAGCAGGCGCAACAGCCTCTGGGCAATTACACAAATCAAAGAAGAAACAATTAAAAACGGCTCCACGCCCATATTCACGAGCCGAACTACGGAAGAAGGAGCATTATTAGTATGCAATGTAGAAAGCACCAAATGTCCGGTCAAGGCGGCCTTGATGGCGATATCCGCGGCCTCCAAATCCCTGATCTCGCCGATCATAATTATATCCGGGTCCTGCCGCAAGATGGAACGAAGCGCCGAGGTAAATGTCAATCCTATACCAGGATTGACATTTACCTGGTTAAATCCTTTTAACTGATACTCTACAGGGTCCTCTACGGTAATTATGTTGCTTTCCGGCCTGTCGATAAACTTAAGCAACGAATAAAGGGTGGTAGTCTTTCCCGATCCCGTAGGCCCGGTGACCAGGATCATCCCGTGCGGACGGACGACATTCTTTTTTATCGTTGCCAGGGCATAATTATCCAACCCCAGCTTATTTATATCCAGATTTGCCGCAACCTTATCCAATATTCTCAAAACGGCCTTTTCCCCAAAACTAGAAGGGAGGATAGAAACACGAAAATCGACCTTATGTCCCCCGATTTTAACCTTGAACCTTCCGTCCTGAGGCAGGCGGTGCTCGGCGATATTAAGATTGGAGATTACCTTGACGCGGGAAATAATCGAAGGATGCAAAGATTTGGGCGGAGCATCCATCTCCCTAAGCACTCCGTCGATCCGCAAACGCACGCGCATTATCCGTTCAAAGGGCTCGATAAGGATATCCGAGGCCTTGCCCCGGACAGCCTCCTCCAGTATCATATTGGTAATCCTGATTACCGGGGCCTCTTGGCTTAATTGCATCAATGCCCCGGCATCTAAGGCGTCCTCTTTCTCTTTTTTTACCAGTTCTATATCGTATTCGGATATATCTTTGATAATCGTCTCGATGGAGCCTTGATCGTTTTCGGGATAATATTTATCCAGCGCAGCGGCAATATCTCCCACAGAGGCAATAAGCGGAACTACTCTATAACCGGTTAAGGCGCGAATGTCGTCGACAACGAATATATTCAGAGGATCGGCCATTACTATGCTCAAACACCCCTCCTGGCGCGACAAGGGAAGAACATGATAATGCCGGGCGGTACGGGCCGGAATAAGCTTGATGACTTCACTGTCAATTTCTACATCAGAAAGATCGATACAAGATAAGCCCATGCCCTGGCTCAAGGCGACGGCAAGATCTTTTTCGTTGATAAATTTAAGTTCAATCAAGGCATCGATTAACTTGCGCCCATTTTTCTTTTGAAGGTTAAGGGCAATATTCAGCTTATCTTTATCGATGAGATTTTTATGCAGTAATATCTCCGCCAACCTGTCCTTAAGAGAAGTCATTTTTGAGCTTATTCCCGCCAAAAACATAGCGGACCAGTGGAGATCTTATCAACCCTTGACTTACTAACGCGCGTTTATAAGCCCGTCGGCGCCCGTTGCTCCGCCTCGAAGCGCCACCGTTTGGCCGATCCATCCTTTTCGTCCGGGTACCCCGCGGGGCGCCCGAACGATAGGATGGGTCGCGCGTCTTGTATACGGACAAAATCCTGGCTTATGAATCGTGCATTAGTAAGTCAAGGGTTGATATTTATCTCTATGAACTCTTGTAGTGTTCCTCTATTGCCTTTCGGGTATCGCTGGTCGTGCTGATAAATACCTGCACCGAACATTTGGAAA
Organism: Candidatus Omnitrophota bacterium; assembly: GCA_046757595.1. GTDB lineage: Bacteria > Omnitrophota > Gorgyraeia > Ghiorseimicrobiales > Ghiorseimicrobiaceae > JBHHYQ01. Next base: position 5,127 of record JBHHYQ010000053.1, on the reverse strand, counting down.
CCAATTCTATATCTTCTATTGCCTGAAGGTTAAGGGGGTTGGCCATGGCCACGGTCAAGTTATTCCCAATCTTATCGATAGCGATAAGACAATATTGCTTAGCCACATTGTAGGGGACAATCCTGACTATGCGCGGATCTATCTCGTAATTAGCCAATGGCAGATAAGGAAAACCATATTGGGCGGTCAGGGCTTGGGCTATTTGTTCTTCTTTTACCAATCCCATCTCTACCAAGACCTCACCCAGCAATCCGCCTTTATCTTTCTGCGCGGTCAAAGCCTTTTCCAGCTGTTTTTCGCTAATGATACCCCGCTCTACCAGGACCTCGCCTAATTGCTTACGGGTAATCCGTTTTAAAGACAGCGCCATTTTTTTATCCCGCCTCTATCAGGCCCTGGGCATTATCGATTAAATCCGGGCCGGTTGCGCCATCGATGGGGTTCTCGGCAACGGCCATGCGTACATTGATGTCATCTTGTTTATCCTGACGAAGCAAATATTCTATCCTTTCTTTGATTTCTTCGGAGGCCTCCAGGGCCTGACGTTTATTTTTCTCCGGAAAGATAATCGCAAATTCGTTTTCACTAAACCTTCCCGCCCTATCGATATCCGTTATATTTTCTCTGATAATCAGAGAAACATCTTTTAAACCCGAAACAGGCAAAGAGAATCCGCCATTATCCCGACGCCCGCGCCCGCTTCGTTTAAAGTCGAACAAGACAAAAGAACAGGGCCGCTGATAGACAATCGCCCTTTTAATTTCCTCGTCCAGCCTGGCGCGTATAAAAGACTGGTTATAAAGCCCGGTCAGCTCATCTTTGATTTCCAGGCGCTTCAATCTTCCGCTGAGAATGTCATTCTCTACGGCAATGGTGATCTGACGAGAAAATATATCCATGGCCTTAACATCCTCCGGCCCATATTCCGAGCCCCGATTATTGGCCGCGCCAATCAGGCCAATAACCTTATTGCGTACCGTAATAGGCAAAATAAAAGCATTGCTAATCACGAGCTCGCGCTCGAGATCATCTACAGCCTTGTTGCGCGCTGTCCCTTTCCCCAGGGAAAACCCCTTCTTTTCCCGAATTATCCGGGAAAACAAACTATCGTCGTCGATATTGACTATTTTATTCAAAAGACGTTCGCTGCCTAATCCATATGCCGCTTTCATTCGCAATTGCCTGCTTTTGTCCTCCCGCAACAACAAAAATGCCAGGTCGCTATCTCCGACCTGGGCAACCTTTTCCACGACCAGATTGAATGTATCATCTATATTTGCCCCCTGGGATATAAAAGAGCTTATCTGCAACAACCCGGAAAACATAACCACCTTACGATTAATCTCCAAATTTATCTCCCGGGTCTGATCACCGTATCTTTTCAGCTCCTGCATATTGCCCTTAATCCGTAAGGTCAGCTTATTCAGGGCCTGGGCCAGATTACCAATTTCGTCATCACGTTCTATCTTTATTTTATAATCAATATTCCCCCGGGCGATATCCTGCGCCCGCGCGGATATATTGATAATCGGATTAATCATTTGCCGCATCAGCCAAAAACCGATAACCGCAATAAAAATGCTGATGATGATCAATATAAAAACATTGGGCTTAATCCCTGCCACTGGGAGCACATACGCAGAAATAACATAAAAAGAAATAAGCAACGGCAGGACGGACATAAGATAAAACCCTATCTTCAGCTTATAGCGCAACCCCCGGGAAGACAAAGATAACCTTTCGCGTTCAGGCATAACGACCTCCTTTTATCCGTTATCCAACATTTAACGGACTGCATTATAATAATCTTATCCTGATTTTTTTGCTTTGTCAATAGCCTATAAGTTCGAAATGATTAACATTACGATAGGTCGGATTACGACAGACAGAAAAACGTCATCCGTCGATAAGGGCGTTTAATTTATTAAGCGCGCCGCCGCAGGATATCGCCTGCCGGGCCAAAGACACCGCCTGCCTAAAATCATCCGCTTTGCCTGCGGCAACAATTCCCAATGCCGCATTTATTACTACAGCATCGGCGCGCGCTTTGTCTTTACCGTTTAAAGCATCCAGAATCATCCGGGCATTCTCCTGGGCGCCATCTCCCGGGGCAATCGCCGATAACGGCAATGAATCGATGCCAAAATCTTTTGGCTCCAGAGAATAATTGCGTATTTTGCCCCGGTGAAGATCGGCAATCATCGTTGGCCCTTCGACACTCACTTCGTCCAACCCCTGGGGGCTATAAACCACGAATGCCCGGCGACAACCTAAATCAGCCAACGCCTGGGAAACGAGAGAAAGCAACCGTCGATCATAAACACCCAAAACCTGCGTGTCCGCACCGGCCGGATTACACAATGGACCTAATATATTGAATATCGTCCGTATGGCCAATTCCTTACGGGCGCAGGCGGCATATTTCATCGCCGGATGATATAAAGGGGCAAAAAGAAACCCTATGCCTATCCGACGGATTATCTCACAGACCTTGTCCGGAGGATGCCCGAGATTAAGTCCCAATTCCCCCAATACATCCGCGCTGCCAAAGCGGCTGGACACAGCGCGATTACCGTGTTTAGCCACTTTTATGCCACAGGCAGAAACGACAAAGGCCGCAGCGGTGGAGATATTAAAAGTAGACAGGCTGTTCCCGCCGGTACCGCAGGTATCCAAAACAACCTCATCAGGACAATCGCGGACATCCACCTTAATCATCTTCTCCCGCATTGCCTGGGCCGCGCCGGAGATTATCTCCGGAGTCTCTTTGTCTTTTAACATCAAGAGGAATGCTTTCAAATCCTCTGTAGTGACCCGGCCGGACATAATGTCGCCAAAGACATCTTTTACCCGATGTCTATCGGGAATTTCCCCTCTGCCTAAAGTATTGGTCAATTGCGTAATCTTATCCATTTAGGCCACTATGCCACTTTCTCGCCACTTTTAATTTTTGTCATCCGCGCTATATTTTACTATAGCCTATTCTTTATATAGTGTCAAGGAAAATCCTTCGGATTAATCGCTTCGTTCTTTCGCTCAGGATAACCCCCCACGCCGAACGTAGCCGAATCTACTCGGTGTTTTCTGCTAAAAAACGGATATATTAACCCTTGACTTACTAACGCGCGTTTATAAGCCCGTCGGCGCCCGTTGCTCCGCCTCGAAGCGCCTCCGTTTGGCCGACCCATCCTTTTCGTCCGGGTACCCACGATAGGATGGGTCGCGCGCCTTGCCTACGGGCAAAATCCTGGCTTCTAAATCGTACATTAGTAAGTCAAGGGTTAATAATTTCCTATGCTATCAAGAATAATTTCTCATTATCATAAAATGTCTGTTATGCGAGGGTCGACGCGCAAAAGAAGTAAATCGGCAAATAGGTTGCCCAAAAGCAACAACACCCCGCCCATCAACATCCCTCCCATTACCAAATATATATCCTGCGAACGCACGGCCGTAAGCATCACCGCGCCCAACCCGGGCCAGCCGCAGATAATCTCGATAAGCGCAGAACCGCTCAATAATGCCGAAAGGTGATAACCGAAAATCGTCACCAAAGGATTTACCGCATTACGCAGGGCATGCAAGTAAATTACCCGCCCTTCGGGGAGCCCCTTAGCCCGGGCAAAGACAATATACTGCTGCCGCAACACATCCAAAAGGTTAGCTCGGACAATCCGCTGCAGCCCGGCAATCGCCGCAAGGGAGATAACCAAAGTGGGGATAACCAAATGACGGGCAATATCCCAAATCTTCCCCCAGAAACCGAATGAGCTGAAGCCAATCGAACGCATCCCCCCCAAAGGCAAAATACCGGAGAGCCCCAATAAATACAGCAATAATAAGGCGAGAAAAAATCCAGGAACAGAAAGCCCGACGAAGGAGAAACCGAAAAGCAGCTTGTCCGGCCAACGCCCGCGGTTAACCGCGGCATATATCCCCAGGGGCAGGGCCACCAGCCAGGTCAACAAAAGGCTGCTTAAAGAAAGGATGAAAGTATTAAACAGACGGCGGGAAAGCACCCTGGTCACCGGGGCATTGTAAAAAAACGAATAGCCCAAATCCAGGCGCAGCAAATTACGCAGCCAATAGGCGTATTGCAGCAAGAATGGCTTATCCAAACCGTAGGCCGCCTCGTAGCGAGCAATAGTCTCGGGGGAAACCTGAGGGTCCATCTTAAGGGAGTCGAAAAAATTCCCCGGGGCAAGATGAATAAACAAAAAAGTGACAAAAGACATCACCAGGAGGAGCAATAAAGAATTCAATAATCTGCGAATTATCATTGCGTAAAGCCAGAAGTTATACATCAGAGGACAAAGGACAGAAAGCATCAAGATGCCAAGATGTCAAGATGTCAAGGCATCAAAGTTCTGCACTTTAGGACGCAGTCCCGAAGCATATCCTCGCCTTTGTCTCAGGATTGGTTTCAAGACAATCAAAATATCAAGAGGCATTCCCGGGCACAGTCCCAAAACACAAAACCCTGACACCCTAACACTTTCCAACTTTCTCCCTTTGCCTTCCGATCTCTGCCTTTTGTTTTCTGTCATTCACAAAAATTCGACAACAATCGGCTGATCATGGCAATGGGTCAAAAAGAAAATGTGTCCGGCCCCCCGGCGATTGCCCTCAGTTACGACTGGAGCAAAAGACGTTGCAGCTCCCGCATCCCACCTAACAGACAAATCCTGTCTTTATCCCCGGCAATCAACAATACCGATATCTTAATCTTACCACATTCTATGGTTAAATCAACATCGCAGGGAATATTTTGACGACACAAGGCGCGTAAAATCCGGGGGCCGGAGCCGGGCGCGGGATACGTAGCGGGAATATCTCGCCGGGCCAAAGTGACATTATCCACAAAAACAGAGTAAAGGACAGGGGGCAAATTATTGCAGGACTTGTTATTTTTGCGATAATGCCCCCAGAGAATTTTGTCTTGAATTTTCCGCTACTATCAGAGGAAATTTATTATTAACCCCTGACTTACTAATGCGCGTTTATAAGCCGTCTTTTGCCCCTAGGCACGCGTTGCTCCTCCTCGATGTATCACCGAGGATACACCTCGGGGCGCCCATCCAGTGGATGGGTCGCGCGCCTTGCCTACGGGCAAAATCCTGGCTTCTA
>JBHHYQ010000052.1:0-7274 GCA_046757595.1 Candidatus Omnitrophota bacterium | reverse complement strand
GCGTGCGCCGCTCTACCGGCAAGCAGGCCGAGATATTGAATAAGGTGATGGAGGACATCTACTGGCGGAGAAAGATACAGGAAAACAGGCTCAAGGAACTTATTGGCCATACCCCACTGCAGGTTGTCGTGGGGTCGTTGCTGGGCATAAGTATTGCCTTGATGATGTATTGACCAATATTAACCCCTGACTTATAAATGTACATTAGTAAGTCAAGGGTTAATAACTTCTAAATTGCCTCATTAACAAGTCAAGGGTTAATAATAAATGACGATTAAGTTTTATACCTTAGGTTGCAAGGTCAATCAGTACGATACCCAGAGTATCAGGGAGAGGTTCTTGCGCGCCGGGTTTCGCGAGCTGTTCAACGGGCAGGCCGCGGATTTTTGCCTGGTCAACAGCTGCGCCGTGACCTCTACGGCGCAAAGCAAAAGCATTCGCCTTATCGGGCGGTTGCGGCGGGAAAACCCCCGGGCGCGGATTATCCTTACCGGCTGCCTGGCGGAAAAAGACGCGCCTCGATTGTCCGGGGCGATAAAGAGGGCCGATGCGGTAATCAGCCGTCGTTTTTTTTCGGGCCCAGGGGGCATTACGGGGTTTTGCGGGCATAGTCGCGCCTTTGTTAAGATAGAAGACGGCTGCGATAAGTTTTGCGCCTATTGTTATGTGCCCTATCTGCGGGGGAGGGTGGTTAGTCGGCCGATAAAGGATGTGGTCTGTGAGGTTAACGGCTTGGTGCGTCGTGGCTTCCGCGAGGTTGTCTTGTGCGGGATTTGCCTGGGGAGATACGGGCCGGGCCGGGATATGGGCGCTGCTTGCGTCCCGCGAAAAGGCGGGGCCGGTTGGCTGGTCGAACTTATCGGGGAATTGGAGAAGATTGCGGGGTTATGGCGCATTCGTTTGAGTTCTCTCGAGCCGGAGGATGTGGGCGGAGAGTTGATTGCCAAGATTGCCTCTTCTGCCAAGTTGTGTCGGCATATCCATCTTCCCCTGCAATCCGGGGATGCCGCGGTGTTGAAAAAGATGCGCCGCCGCTATACCCCGCAGCAATACCTGGCCTTGGTGCGGCGCCTGCGCCGGGCCATCCCCCTCCTTGCCATAACTACGGATGTGATCGTAGGGTTTCCTGCCGAAGACGAGGAGGCATTCGTCAATACCCTGCGCCTGGTAGAACAGGTAGAGCCGCTGAAGGCGCATATCTTTCCCTATTCCCGGCGAGAAGGCACGTTTGCGGCAAGGGAGTTTTCGCCGCGGCAGGAGCTCCCCGCGGCAACAATGAAGCGGCGCCTGGCCCGCTTAAGGCAGTTAGCCGATAGGTGCTCGATGTCTTACCGGCGGAGGTTTTTGGGGCGCAAGGTGCAGGTTTTGGTCGAAGGCCCTTGTCCCGGCCAGGCGGGGATGTCCCAGGGGCGGACAGATACTTATATGCGGGTAGTATTTCCTTCGCAGGCCCCCGGAGAGAAAAATACTATGAGATCAGTGGTGATTAATGAGATTGGGGAAGATTATTGTCGGGGAACCCAAATAATGTTACAAAATTGACATTCAGGCTGTGTCACAATGTTATTGCGAGGAACCCTGAGTGAAGTCGAAGGGGCGACGAAGCAATCCCTTTTGCGTAAAATTATGGCCATTTTTTGGGATAGCATCTTTTCTCTATGAGAACGCTTCGGTCACTTTGCTCCACCGCAATGACAGGATAGGAATTGCGACACAGTCTGATTGTTAGTTTTGTAACATTATTTTACCGTTAGATACCTGGCGATGCTTAAGACGCCAAAGTATCCTTTTCGTTTTCATATTCGCCTGCACCTTACCGAGCTTACTGGCTTGAAGGCTGCGGATTTGCAGCAGCTGGCGCGGTTGATAAAGGTTGTGCCCGGGGCCTCTATCTATCACCATACCCACAGGTTTCTTCAGATACACCAATATCTTTCTCCCGAGCCGCCCAATGATTTTGCCTATTGGGTAGGCCGGGCCCTGGGAGACGACGAGCTTTCCGAGAAATTGGTGAGTATGGACATAATGCGCTATGCTACGATACGTAGCCTGCGCGAGAATACGGTGGAGACGATAGAGGAGCACATAAAAAACAATCCTTCCGCCCGCCGGCGTTTTGCTATGCCCGGGGACGAGTTCCATTTTATGAAGTCCGTAAGTTTTATCTTGCCTACGAATTACAGTGTTTATACCCTGGAGGAATTCTCCCGCGTCCTGGCAAAGATAACTATCGATTCGATATATTTTCATATCTTCGAGGCGCGCCTGCGCCTGGAGAAGGAGACCAACGATTTTTCTTACTGGATAGAGACCTCTTTGGAAAATAAGGGGCTGGCCGATGAGATTGCCCGGCTGGATCCCTACACCCGGACGATGGAAGACCTGCGCCGGGTGATCATCGAGAAGATAGAAAGGGGAATGTAGTGTCCTGCGAGGAAAACAACCCATCTAAGGGGCAGGTAAGGTTGCGGGATTACGAGTCGATAGTCGGGGCCTCGGCAATCGAGAACTTAAGGATCTTGGCCGCGCGGCTCAAAGGCCGTAGTATCCAAAACATCAATTCCACGGCGGTGGGGGGCGGGGTGGCGGAGATACTCAACCGCATGGTCCCTTTGCTTAAGGACCTGGGCCTGGATGCGCGTTGGGACTTGATCTGCGGGGAGGAAAGGTTCTTTCAGGTAACCAAGAAGTTCCACAATGCCCTGCATGGCCGCCGCGAGGATATAAGCGGGGCAGACTTCGATGTGTTTATTCAGGCCAGCCGGGAAAACATAAAGAATGTGGACACGCGCCGGGATATCGTCTTTGTCCATGACCCCCAGCCGATTGCCCTGATCGAAAAGAAACGGGGGAATAAATGGATCTGGCGTTGCCACATAGATGTATCCCGCCCCAACGAAAAGGTTTGGAGTTTTTTGGAAAAATTCGTATTGCGCTACGACGCCTCGGTGTTTTCCGCATCGGCCTTTTCCCGCAAATTGCCGATAAGGCAGTTTCTCATATCTCCATCTATCGATCCTTTGAGCGACAAGAATAAAGAGCTGCCCGGTTCTGTAATCGATTCGGTTTTGGAAAAATACGGCATCCCCCGAGACAGGCCGATAATAACCCAGATCTCCCGCTTCGATTATCTCAAGGATCCCCTGGGCGTGATTTGCGCTTACAAGCAAGTCAGGAAATATATCGATTGCCGCTTGATCCTGGCCGGGGGCGCGGCTGCGGATGACCCTCAGTCGTCCGAGGTGTTGTCGCGGGTGCGGGAAAGCGCCCGGGGGGACGGGGATATCCATATCCTGCTTCTCCCCCATGACGATATTACGGTCAATGCCCTGCAGCGAGCCTCGACGATTATCCTTCAGAAGTCCCTGCGCGAGGGGTTTGGGTTGACCGTGGCCGAGGCGTTATGGAAGGGCAAGCCCGTAGTTGCCTCCCATGTCGGGGGTATCCCGCTGCAGATAAAACATAAGTATTCCGGCCTGCTTTGCCATTCCGTGGACGGGGCGGCGTTTGCGATTAAGCAGCTGCTTAACAGCCCGGAGTATGCCGCGCGCCTGGGGCAGAACGGCCGCGAGCATATTCGCAACAATTTCCTGTTGACCCGGCACCTGCGGGAATATATCCTGTTATTCTTGTCGCTATATCACTCGCAGGATGTGGTGTATTTGTGAGAGAGCGGAAGGCGCCCTTCGGTAAACTCAGGGCTTCGCTCGAAGGCAGGAAGGATAGATAAAAAATGTCAAGGTGTCAAGGTTGTTGTATTTTGGAACTATGCCCCGAAACCACTTTTATCCATACTTTACCTTTTAGGCGACGGCTAAAAGGTAAAGTATAAAGAGCCGAAAACTTTTGTAACCACAAAGAGCGCAAAGAAAGATTAGAGTGTCAGGAGATGTTTTGGGAAGGATTCCCGAAACACAAAAATCAAACAGTGTGATCCTTTTGGATGCCACGAATAACAGTAAGTTGCGGTTCCAGTTTATATATGTCAAAGAACGAAACGAAAAGAGATTTGGTTTTCATAAAGGCAATAGCATGGTTTTTAGTCATACGATAAAAAGGCTTGACAGTTTACATAACAGCGCGTTGTGATTGTTTAAGGTTAATGTCATAGCGCGCTATTATACGAGGAGGAAGATATGAATAGGAAAGGCGAGGTGGCGGTAATCTTGTTGATAATACTGTCTTTCGTTTGCCTGTCTTTGGCCGCGCTAGTGTATTGGCGGCTGGGCGAGGTGAACAAGCAAAATATCCGCTTGTCGCAACAGGCCAGGAGATTTGGGGAGGAAAAGAAGAGATTGCAGGAAAAGGTAAAAGATTATAAAATGCGCGCAGCGCGGATAAAGGCGGATTTGGAACAGAAGGAAGAAGAGATTAGTCGTTTGAAATCGTCTATGCGCCGGGAGAGCGAGGGAAGGGAGCAGATATTGAGCCAGGTTGAGGCGCTTAGGAACGACCTTAAGTCTTCCCGGCGGGAGAATGCCGAGTTGAACAAAAAGATCGCCCGCAGCCGCAACAGGTCTGCGGAGATGGAAAAGGAGCTTGCCAGGCTCAGGCAGGAGAATCGCAAATTGGAGGATAAATTGGAACAGCTTGCTTCTCCTGCCGATGTGCAACTGGGTAAGATTGTGGTCTCTGCGGAGGCAGCGCCAGGCGAAGGTCGTTCTTCGTCACAGCCGGGTTTGGTCCCGGCAGCCGAAAAGCAGGTCGATGTTTCGCGGGCAAATGGTTTGCCGGCGGCGGGACAGAACCTGCCGGAGCGGGATTTATCGCCGACGTCTACTCCTGCTCCGTCTTTGCCGCCAACCCCTGCCAGAACCGCAGGCCAAAGGATTGTTCAGGGTAATGTCATTTTGGTAAATAAAGAGTATGAGTTTGTGGTAATGGACATCGGCCGGCGCCAGGGCCTGTCTGCCGGCGATATATTTTCCGTGTATCACGATAATAAATATATCGGTGATGTGGTGTTGGACCGGGTGGATGAGAGGATGTCTTCGGCAAACTTTAAGGATGTCCGAATGAAAGACATCGTGGCCGAAGGAGACCGGGTGATTAGGAGGTAGCAGTTATTAATGAGACAAAAACCGACAATGTCATTTTTTGTCTCATTAAGGTCCAGAGAGTATGGTGTTAATCAATGGTATTTCGCAAGATGTTAAGGCCGAGATCGCTTTGCCGGGGGACAAGTCTATCTCTCACCGGGCGATATTTATCTCGGCTATTGCCCGGGGCAAAACACATATAAGCAATTTTGCCTTTTCCCGCGATTGCCTGAGGACCATCGATGTCTTTCGCAGGCTGGGGACAAAGATAGATATCTTTAGGCGGAGCAAAGAGGTTGTGGTCTGGGGCCGGGGGCTGAAGGGCATGCGTCCTCCTTCTGCGCGGCGTTTATATTTGGGGGAGTCGGGGACTACGATACGGCTGCTGGCCGGCATCCTCTGCGGACAGGGATTTCCTTCTTTGTTGACCGCAGCCCCTTCTTTGTCCCGTCGGCCGATGTTGCGGATTACGCAGCCGTTGCGGATGTTTGGGGCGTGTATCGCCGGGCGCAGGTCCGCAGGGGAAGAGTTTCCTCCTTTAAGGATATCTCCGGGTTGCCTGCGGGGGATAGATTATACATTGCCGGTTGCCAGCGCCCAGGTCAAGTCCGCGCTGTTGTTTGCCGGGCTGTATGCAGCCGGGCAGACGAGGATTAGGGAAAAGATAGTCTCGCGCGACCACAGCGAGAGGATGCTGGGTTTGTTTGGCGCAGATATTCGTAAAATGGGCCGGGAGATTATCCTCTCTCCTGTCCCGCGCCTGACATCTCCCGGCCCTATCGTTGTTCCCGGAGACATATCTTCCGCGGCCTTCTTTATCGTCCTGGCTGTCTTGACCATAGGGTCGCAGATTAAAATAAAATTATCCCTGACTAATCCTACCCGTTGTGGTATAATAAGGGTTTTAAAGAGGATGGGGGGGAAGATAAAGGTTGTTGGGGACAGGGGTGTTGATGCGGGGGCGTCCGGGGCCGGGGAGCCGCGGGGGGATATTGTTGCCGGGTTTTCCCCCCTGCGGGGTATAGAGGTGTTGGCTAAGGATATCCCTTCTTTTGTCGATGAACTGCCGGTGTTTATGGTTGCGGCTTCGCTGGCGCGGGGCAAGACGATTATCCGCGGGGTGTCCGAGCTGCGGGTCAAAGAGACGGACAGGGTGTCTTCTATGGTGAGCAACTTAACGCGGATGGGGGCGAAGATAAAGGTAAAAAGATGCGCTAAGGGCAAAAAGGGCGATGAGTATATCGAGATCGTCGGTGTGCCCAGGTTAAGGGGGACAAAGGTAAATAGTTTCGGCGACCACCGCACGGCGATGAGTATGGTTGTCGCCGGGATGGCGGCCGCAGGGCGCACGGACATCGACGATATTTCCTGTATCGACAAGTCATTTCCCGGATTTATGGCCATGGTAAATAGGGTTGTCGGGCATCGAAGGAGGCGGGTATGGAAGGGTTGAATATAAATATGCTGGATAAGGGGCTGCGTAAAAAGATAGGGTCTTATCTGGAAGAGTGGATAGGGGTTTATGGCCGGGACATCGTCTCTTTGGGGGTTTATGGCAATACCTCCGGCGCAGAGGCCAGGCGCGACCTTTCCGAGGTGAATATCCTCGCCGTATTGGATAAGGTCGGCCTGGAGCAGATGGACAAAGGCCTTAAGTTGATAGCCAAAGGGGCAAAGGCCGGCATTGCCGCGCCCCTGATGCTTACTTTAGAACATATCCGCACCTCGCAGGATAGTTTTCCTATAGAGTTTTTGGAGATGAAGGAGAGTTATGTCTGTGTGTATGGCCGGGACGTGTTGAAGGACCTGCATGTCGACAGAGGCAACCTGCGGCTCTTTTGCGAACAACAGCTGAAGGGCAAGCTTATCCGCCTGCGCCAGGCCTATCTGGAGATCGGGTTGAAGAGAAAGGGTGTCGAGGCTTTGCTTAAGGATTGCCTGCGGGTCTTGTTTCCCGTATTCCGTAGTTGCCTGAGACTAAAGAATATCGTCGTCCCGTTGAAGAAAGAAGATGTATTGCTTAGGCTGGGACGGGAGTTCGGCCTGACAGTAGACGGTTTTATCGCTATCTTGCGGGACAGGGAGAACGACGAAAAGATTAACGGAGAAGATGTGCGGGTGTTTTTGGGGAAGTTTGTCCGGGAGATAGGGAACTTGGCGGAAAAGATAGATAAATTTTCGTTAAGTTGACATCTGCGGTTGAACCGCAGATGTCAACTTATTAACCCTTGACTT
>JBHHYQ010000051.1:0-7359 GCA_046757595.1 Candidatus Omnitrophota bacterium | reverse complement strand
TGATAACGTCTTTATCTTCTCCCTTATCTCTATCGCCTTCTCGAACTGAAGGTTACGGCTATAGACCTCCATCTCCCGCTCCAGCTCGGCCAAAATCTGCGCCCGCTCATATTTGCCCGCCGGCAAGCCGGTTGCCTGCCGCGCCACATCCCGGGCCTCTTCCCACTGGCGCAAACCTTCGCGTATCGCCTTATCTATGGAACGCGGGGCAATCTTATGCCGCCGATTGAACTCTATCTGCAGCCTGCGGCGGCGGAGGCTCTCCTGAATGGCCCGACGCATCGAACCCGTAACCCTATCGGCATACATTATCACCAGCCCGTTTATGTTTCGCGCCGCCCTCCCGGCCGTCTGGATAAGCGATGTCTCCGAACGCAAAAACCCCTCTTTGTCCGCGTCGATAATCGCCACCAAAGAGACCTCCGGCAGGTCCAGCCCCTCGCGCAGCAAGTTTATCCCCACCAGACAATCGAACCTTTTCTCGCGCAGCTCGCGCAATATCTTGCTGCGATCCAGGGTCTTGACATCGGAATGGAGATATTTCACCCTCAGTTTTTTATCCTTAAGATAGACACAAAGGTCTTCGGCCATCCTCTTGGTCAGGGTCGTAACCAGGGCGCGCTCGTTTTTGGCCGCGCGCCTTTTAACCTCGGCGATGAGATCCTTAACCTGCCCCTGGCTTTTACGCACCTCTATGCGGGGGTCGACCAGGCCCGTAGGCCGGATAACCTGCTGGATGACCCGGCCGCGGGACTTGCCTATCTCCTCTTTGGAGGGGGTGGCCGAGACATAAACAGCCTGCTTGACCATCGCCTCGAACTCGCAAAACTTCAAAGGGCGGTTATCCAGGCAGGAAGGCAGGCGAAAGCCATATTCGACAAGTATGTCTTTGCGCGCCTTGTCTCCGGCAAACATCCCCCTTATCTGGGGAAGGGTAATATGGGATTCGTCGACGATCAACAAAAAATCATCGGGGAAATAATCGATTAAGCAAGGCGGGCGGGAACCGGGGGCCCGGCCGGACAAATGACGCGAATAATTTTCTATGCCGTGGCAATAGCCCACCTCCCGCAGCATCTCCATATCGTATTTTGTGCGCCTCTCCAGGCGCTGGGCCTCCAGCAGCTGATTGTTATGTTGCAAAATATCTATTTGTCGTTGCAGCTCTTTTTCGATGGAGGAGATGGCCGCAGCCAACCTATCCTCCGAGGCGACAAAATGCTTTGCCGGAAATATCCCGATACGCGGCAGCCGCCTTAAGGGAGAATTATTCAGGGGGGAGACCTCGGTTATCCGGGCTATCTTTTCCTCGCCAAACTCGATACGGATAAATGTCTCGCGATAAGCCGGAAAGACATCCACGCTGTCTCCCCGCACGCGGAATTTCCCCCGGCAAAACCCCGTATCGTTGCGTTCGTATTGTATGCGCGTCAGCTCGCCCAGGAGCCAATCCCTGTCCTTTTGCTCTCCCTGCCCGACAAACACAAGGGCATTCTTATACTCATCGGGGGAGCCCAGATTATAGATGCAGGACACGGAGGCCACGACAACGACATCCCTGCGGCTGAGCAAAGAGCTGGTCGCCGACAACCGCAGCCTGTCCAAACGGTCGTTTATCGAGGCATCCTTTTCGATATAAGTGTCTGTGATGGGGAGATAGGCCTCGGGTTGATAATAGTCGTAGTAGCTTACGAAATACTCTACGGCGTTGCGGGGGAAGAACTCCCTGAATTCGCCATAAAGCTGCGCGGCCAAGACCTTATTGGGAGAGATTACCAATGTCGGCTTATTTGCTTTGGCAATGACATTGGATATGGTAAAAGTCTTGCCCGACCCCGTAACACCGAGGAGGACCTGATGTCTTACCCCCCGCTTGAGGTTATCGCTTAAGGCCCTTATCGCCCGCGGCTGGTCCCCGCAGGGCAGATACGGGCTTTTTAACTCGAACATCTATCCACAAAAAGTCGATAAAATATCGATAGATCCCATTTTAGCATATCATATAATTTTCATAACGATGAAAAGCTATATGCGACGCAACGCCCCGTAGCAACTATCCAGACATTTATCAAGTTCATTACCGATCTCGGGATCAAGTTTTACGGCCTCTAAAATCAACTCACGGACCCCCGGAGTTTTTCCCAGGTAAACGCATACAGAATGCGCAAAAAAATCGATTTCCGAAGCAGACAATTCATCCAGGATCCCCTTTTTTAAGGCATAGAACAAAATTATCAATTCACAGATATCTATAGGGCTATTCTTATTTTGCGCAAGCAAAGAAACTGTCGCTCTCCCCCGCAGCACCTTCTTTTCCGCCTCCTGGTTCAAGGTTGCCTTAATGCTGGTAAGCCGTAACAATTGCCTATAATCTCTGTATTCCCGACGCAGAACGCCAACCATCTCCCGTAAAATAGGATGCTGGACCTTGCTGCCGATAATAGACACAGAAATAAACAGATCTACCGCCGGTTTAATCCCTTCGGAAAAAGAGGCCGAACTCAAATAAACCTGACCATCGACTATCGATATAAGATTAGACGGTATAAACCCGCTTAAATCCTCCTGCAGGGTATCAACTATCGGCAAAAATGTCATCGATCCCCCACGCTGTCTCCCCGGAGCGCTTCCCTGCATCTGACCGGCCCGCTCCATAAGCTGGGAATGTAGATAATATATATCTCCGGGATAGGCCTCTCGTCCGGGGGGGCGCTCCAACAATAAAGAAATCTGCCGATAGGCCCAGGCATGCTTGGTTAAGTCGTCGAAAACCACCAAGACGTCCCTGCCCTGATGCATAAAATATTCCCCCAATGTCGCCGCAGTATAAGGGGCAAGATATTGCTCGCCGGCGGTCATCGCCGCGGTAGCGGCAACGGTTATCGTATAGCCCAAGGCTTGTTTTTGCTTAAACAAACGCACTGTCTTTTCAAGAAAAGACATGGTCTTGCCAACACAGCAATATACGCAAACTACATCCTTGTCCTTCTGGTTCAATATCGTATCTACAGCAATCGTTGTTTTTCCTGTCATCCGGTCGCCGACAATCAGCTGCCTTTGTCCGCGAGCGACAGGGACAAAGGCATCGACAACCTTTATTCCCGTTTCCAGACAACTGTCTACACCTTTCCTGTCCATCGTCCCGGAAGCCTCGCAAAAAACGGGATAATCACCGTCATGCGGCAAAACATCGCCCTGCCCATCCATCGGCTCGGCCAAGGCATTGACTATCCTCCCGGGATAACCACGTCCTACCGGAATACGAAATTCTCCACTTTTGGTATATACCTCCTGGCCTATCCTCACACCGGACTCATCGCCTAAAATCAAAACCATAGCCTCCCGGCCGGAAAACCCTATAATAATCCCCGGTAGATTACCGGCAAAACTTACCAATTGCCCGTTCATAATCATAGATAACCCTTCTATCCGGGCAATGCTTTTTTTAACCTCCGCAACCTTACCTACCTCTTTTATCTGCAACATAAACAGGACAAAGACAAAAAAATAAACGGACCAAAAAACAAAAACTATATTCGGCCATTAAGTCCTTCTTTGAAAAAAGCTGTTAATCCCTCATTTAATCTTTTTTCTATTTTTTCAAAAATATCCTCATTCTCCAGGGCTTCGCCTACAGCTACGGCTACGGGAAATTTACGTCGCATAAATTCCAGGATATCCGTTTTGAAGCCAAACACATCTTTAGGTGCCAGTTCCTCAAGAAACCCCTTTCTCAAGGCATAAAGAAAAATTATCTCCTCAGTTAAAGAATAAGGGGAGTTTTTATTCTGAACAAAGAGCCTGGTCATCGTATCCCCGTATCTAAGGCGACGGTTTAGTTCGTCGGATACACCGGACTTAAAACGGGTAATCTTGAGCAGCTCGTTATGACGAACGTAATCCATGCGACACATCCCGCTTAACTCCCTCATCGCCGGGCATTGCACCTTATTGCCGATACGAGATACAGAAAGACCGATATCTATTGCCGGCTTAAACCCGCTATTGAACAACCCGACGTTGAGATATATTTGCCCGTCGGTCATAGATATCAAATTAGAAGGGATATACCCCGTAACATCCCCCTCTAGAGTATTGACTATCGGCAAAAATGTCATCGATCCGCCTTTTTTTAATCGTCCCGCCCGTTCCATAAGTTGAGAATGCAGATAAAAAATATCTCCGGGATAGGCGTCGCGCCCCGGAGAACGTTCCAAAAGCAAAGACAGCTGCCGATAGGCCCAGGCATGCTTGGTTAAGTCGTCGAAAACCACCAAGACGTCCCTGCCCTGATGCATAAAATATTCCCCCAATGTCGCCGCAGTATAAGGGGCAAGATATTGCTCGCCGCTGGAAACCGATGCCGTAGCCGCGACAACTATCGTGTAATCTAAAGCGCCATTGAGATTAAAAACCCGCGCTACCTTTTCCAAAGAACTATAAGAATGCCCTACGCAACAATAGATACAAACCACGTCTTTATCCCTCTGGTTCAAAATAGCATCCACGCAAAGAGATGTCTTTCCGGTCATCCGGTCGCCGACAATCAACTCTCTTTGCCCCTTGCCAATAGGTATAACGGCATCGATCATCAAAATGCCCGTCTGAAAGGGTTCATCAATAGGAACGCGCTCTAAAACCCCGGGGGCTTCCCGAAAAACAGGATACGACAACCCCCCCGAAGAAACAACACCTTGACCGTCAATCGGTTCAGCCAGGGAATCGACAATCCGCCCCAGAAAATTTCCTCCCACGGGTATACAGAATGGCTCCATGCGGCTGTAAACCCTGGCTCCGATATTTACCTCTTCGCTACGCCCGAGAATGAAAACAAAAAATTCCCCCCGAACAAATCCCATAACCAAACCCCGGGCATTATCCGTAATATCCAAAAGCTGGCCGTTCATACAATTAGACAATCCTACGACCCGGGCAATATTCTTTTTTATCTCCCGAACCTCTCCTACCTCGCGTATCTGCAATCTCTCAACCATATCTAAAGTTGACATCTACGGTTGAACCGCAGATGTCTAACTTAATGATCCGATACCATCTTTCATCCTGCCGCGCAGGCTTCCGTCCAAAATCATGCTCCCTATGCGGATTACCATCCCGGCAATAATCGCCGGATCCACCGTATCTTCTATATCTGCTTTATGGCCCAAACATAAAAACAATATTTTCCCCAGCCTCGCCTTCTGCTCTGAAGTTAACCCGTAACAAGTTTTAATCTCAACCTTAATCGGAGTTTTATCGTCCTGCATCCTCGCCGCCAAAGAAGACAAAATCTGCTTGCCTTGCCTTTCTATATCGGATATAGCCTCATCGACAAGCCCCTGGTGCAACAATCCCTGATTATCTGAACTCAATACATTAGTTATCAATTTATGGGCAATCTCCAGGGCCTGCCCCTCTGTCTCTGCCTTTATCTCCTCTTTAAGCCTCTCTTTGCTATTCAGGGCCTGCCGAACTATGCGCTCGCTCTCCTCGCGGGCCTTATTAAGTATCTCCTGCTTTATCTTTTCTGCTTCCAGGCGCGCTCCGGCCTTAAGCCGCCCCGCCTCTTCTTCGGCGCTGACAATACGTTGCTGATATTGTTTATTCGCATCTTCGATCTTTTCCGCCAATTCCTTAGCCCTGGCCGTATTTTCCCTGTTTAATTGCTGAAGCCTCTTTGTCTCGCGAAACGACGCCGAATACATAATCTTGCGCAATACAAACACCAACGCGCCAAATGTTAACATCTGAATTATAATCAGTTGTATAATCATATCTTATCAGCCCAAAATTTTAACCTTCTGCCCCATTATTAACCCTTGACTTACTGATGTACGATTTAGAAGCCAAGATTTTGTCCGCAGGCAAGGCGCGCGACCCATCCTATCGTCCGGGGTACCCCGCGGGGTACCCGGACGAAAAGGACAGGGCGGCCCCACGGAGGCGCTTCGAGGCGGAGCAACGGGCGCCGACGGGCAAAAGACGGCTTATAAACGCGCATTAGTAAGTCAAGGGTTAACAAAACCATAACGCCCAATGCTAACCAACCGTCGGATTACTCCATTGTCCCCACAGCCCTAGCCCAGGCCGCGCCGGTACGACGTATTTTTATAGGAAAACAGGACACCTTAAAGCCATAATCCGGAAGTTTATCCAAATTAGCCAGCCGTTCTATATGGGCAAACGCCCTCTTGCGCCCGTAAAAATGCGACGGCCAGAGCTTGGATGCGTCCCGGCTCTGGAGAAAATCCTTAATCATAAATTTATA
This sequence comes from Candidatus Omnitrophota bacterium, assembly GCA_046757595.1. Taxonomy (GTDB): domain Bacteria; phylum Omnitrophota; class Gorgyraeia; order Ghiorseimicrobiales; family Ghiorseimicrobiaceae; genus JBHHYQ01. Next base: position 1,094 of record JBHHYQ010000051.1, on the reverse strand, counting down.
CGGCCTATCGATGCCCATCGTGTCCACGCCGAATATCTTCACCCCGTTATCCAGCAGGTAATCTATCGCCGAGATATCCACTCCGGGATAACAAGAGAAATACTCCGGCCGGCTGTATAATTTATCCGCCCCGGTATAAAACAAAACAATGTCTTTAGGCTTCAGGGAATAATTTATTTTTTTCAACCCCTGCCGGACATCGCTGTCTTTAATCGTATCTTGCGGTTTTTTATGGGTCAGACCTATCTTTACCCCGTCCTCATAACACCAACTCAACGGTATCTCCTCCGCCGGCCTAGAAGGCCGCCCCTCACACATGCTGCCGTAATGAAAAGAATAGTCTATGTGCGTTCCGATGTGCACGGGGCAATGCACTGTCTCCAGAGAAAGAAATTCCCCATCCGGCAAATCCTGTTTACGGATAATCCGTTTGCCCAGAAAAAACCCTATCTTGCCCCGCAGCGACCTGCCCATCAGCACACGGTTGACCTTTTCTACCCCCTGCTGCCAGGAGACCCGCTCGATCTTCAACGGATGCACCTCAAAAGCGGTATCATCTATAGGCAAACTGATGTCTATGATTTTCATAAGGTAATCTATTTTTTCACCTGACGAAAGGCCCTATGCTATCATCCCGGTCTTGTCCCTCCTACTACCCTGACTAATAAACGACTACCTTATTTTATTTGTTTTTTATGATTTCCACTATCTCATCAATGGAGTTAAATTTGGTAATCTCTTTAGCCGTAAGTTTTATGTCAAAGGCCTTAGACAGGGCAATCACCAACTCCACCATCTCCGTAGAATCCACGCCTAAGCTATCATATAGTTTCTCCGCGGGCTTTATCTCCTGCGGCTTTACTCCCAACACCTTGATAATCGCTTCATTTGCCTTTTGCCTAATCTCCTCTCGTCCCACCTTCACCTCTCCCTCCTCTCTTCGTCATGCAGAATGCGCGCAAGGAATTATCTCCTTTAATCATCTCTTGCACATATTTTACCCCCCCCATCCGCCCTCCACTCGGCCACATTGCGGGTTTGGGTGGAGAAGTTTATGCCGATCAGGGCTATCTTTTTGTCCTGGGCCTGGTATC
>JBHHYQ010000050.1:0-7536 GCA_046757595.1 Candidatus Omnitrophota bacterium | reverse complement strand
GGAGACTAAAGGCCTTAATGAGACAAAAACCGACATTGTCGGTTTTTGTCTCATTAACGTTTTACATTTTAGGGGGGAGGTTTTAATGCGGCGGAGAAAATTGTTGTTTGTTGCGGCCGGCGTTGTCCTGGCGGGTGTCTTTGGGGTTGCGTTTGCCCCGCCCGGGTTTTATGCCCAACTGGGAGAGGGGTTTACTAAGCTGGCGATAAACAGGTATCAATCCGCAGATACGGCTTCGGCCCGAATGGGCCTGGCCCGGTTGTATCTTTCCCGCGGCGGTTACGAAAAGGCCTACGAACTTTTAAAAGAGCTGAGTAACGGCAATGCCCAGAGGTTGGCGGCGATTGGTTTATTTAAGTTAGGGCGTTGGACCGAGGCGATTAGTCTGTTCGAAAGATTGGGCGAAGACGGAGACAACGAATACCTCTATTATTACGCCGCGACCTGCGAGCGACACAATCTTTACGACCAGGCCGAGAGGCTTTATCGCAAGATAACCGCGGGGCCGTTTCTGCCTCGCGCCAAACAGAGGCTGAAGTCTCTTTCTCATCTGGTGCGCCCTCGCGCCGATAAGGACATCCTGCGGATTATGGACCAGGCCCCTTCCGCCGAAGACTATCCCGATGCCGGGGCATTGTTTTTGTCCGTGGAGGAGAAAACCGAGGTCCTGCCGGATAATACCACTGTATCCTCGATACATAATATCATCAAGATCTTAAACGACCGCGGTAAAGAGGAGTTTTCCGAAGTCTTATTGGGTTATGATTCTACTTACGAACGGGTAGAGCTGGAATTCGCCCGCACGATAAAGCCGGACGGCACCGCCGTGTCCGTAGGCGACAAGAATATCCGCGATGTCTCCCGTTACCTCAATTTTCCTCTCTATAGCAACGCCCGGGTAAAGATTGTCTCTATGCCTGAGGTTGCCCCGGGAGCGCTTTTGGAGTATAAGGCGCGCATCTACAGCAACCGGATGATCGCCGACAGGCACTTTTCTTTGAGTTATTCCCTGCAGGAATCCCAGCCGGTCATCCATTCTCGTTTCGACCTCATCGTCCCCCGGGAGAGAAAGGTCAACATAAAGATCCTCAACCCCCAATATAATAAATTTGGGGCAGAGCTCAAGCCGCAGGTAAACAAGGCCGGCGATAAGCTGGTTTATTCCCTAAAGGTAAAAGACATCCCCCAGATTATCCCCGAGCCGGATATGCCGCCTCGGTCCGAGATAAACAGTTTGGTGTTATTTTCCAGTTTTTCTTCCTGGCAGGAGATGTTCGACTGGTGGAGCGGTTTATATAAGGATAAGATTAAGCCCGACGAGGCGATTAAACAAAAGACAGATGAGCTGACCAAAGATCTAAATTCCCAGCGGGATAAGGCCCGGGCGATATATCACTTTTGCGCCCGCAGGATACGGTATGTGGCCATAGAATACGGCCGGGCCGGGTATGAGCCGCATAGGGCCTCGGAGGTCTTTTTGAATAAATACGGGGATTGCAAGGACCAGGCAATGCTTCTAATCACGATGTTGCGTTATGCCGGGCTTAGGGCCTATCCCGTATTGATAGGGACGCGGGGGAGTGTCGCGCTTTCCGAAGACTTTCCGGCCTCTTACTTCAATCACGCGATTGCCGCGGTGGACATAGACGGAGAGATTGTATTCATCGACCCCACCGCGGATACGGTATCCTTTGGCGACCTGCCGGCGCCGGATCAGGCCAGGAAGGTTATGGTGTTTTTTGAGCATGGCTATAAGATTATGGACACGCCGGATTTTGGCCCGAAACATAATTTTATCCATTTCGACACCCGGATAACCCTGGGCCGAGACGAGAAGATAAGCGCGGAACGTTCCCTGCGCAGCGGGGGGATATATGAGCAGATGCGCCGTTATTGGTTGATTTATACCCCCCCCACGTTGATAGAAGAAGGGATAAAGAACAAGGTGCAGGAGTTTTCTCCCAATGGCCGACTCCTGGACTATACTATAGAGAACGCCCGCGACCTGACCCAGCCTGTGGTATTCGATTATAAGTTCGAGGGAGACGATTATCTGGTCCATGCCGGGGAGGCCCGGGTTCTGCCTCTGCCCGTAGGCGGCGTGGATATCTCTTCCCTGGTAAAGGAAGAGCGAAAATACCCGTTGTATTTCGGTAACCTAAGCCAAACCGTAGACAAGATTAAGCTTTTCTTGCCGGCCGGCATCCGTATAAAGTATCTACCCCAGGCTTTGGATATAGACAACCAATGGATGAGTTATAGCTTGGGTTGTGGAATAAAGGGCCGGGTATTGGAGTGTCGGGCGCAATACCAACCCAAGAAGAAATATATCCCTCCGTCGGAATATCGCGAATACAAGGGTATTGTCGAGGGCCTGGCGCGCCGTTTGAACCAGGCGATAATACTGGACTGGGATAAGGAATGAGGGCATATTTCGGGACATAACCCCGAAACACAATGTGGGGAATAGATGGCAAGAGTGTGAAGGGAGCTAGACAATACGCCCCGCGACGATATAATAGACTATGCCTAAAAACAATCAAGAGCGCAGGCGGTATCTGCGCCTGGACACGGTCTTGCCGGTGGAGTTTAAGATTGGGCGCAGGAGGGTATCCGGCGGCGAGGAAACGCTTGTTTCCTGGCAGCAGGGGTTTACCCAGGACCTGGCCTATGCCGGGATGGGGCTGCGGGCCAATTTTTTGACCCGCGAGATTGCCCGTATTCCGGTTGGGGAGCTGAGGTTGTCTTTGATCGTCCACCCGCCTTTTCGTAAAGATTGTATTAGGGCCAAAGGCCGGGTGGCCTGGATAGAAGAGATAGCGGGACAGCCTCAGGGATTGAACCTGGGCCTGGAATGGACGGATATTGTCCCTTGCGACAGGCAGGCCTTGTTGAGGTATGCCCGTTATCGGCGCAATCTCCCGCGCCTGGGCTGGGCCATCATCGTTGTCCTTGCCGCGGGGTTGTTGTTTGCCCAGGGGCGCAATTTTCGCCTGAGGATAACCAATCAACGGCTTATCGATAATCTGAGGCAGTCAAGCCGGGAGTTATCGCGGGCCAAAGATTATGCCCGCAAGATAGACGAGCGCAAACAGGCCCTGGACGAACGGTTGTTTTCGGCGCAGTCGGAGATCCGCCGCCTCAAAAACAGCATCTCGCAGATAGAGGCCGATAACAAGCGCAGGGAGGTTGCGGCGCGAAAATATCCTTCTCAGGAAAAAGAGGCCTCCGGGAAACAAGGAATTTCCTCAGAACAGGAGGCGCAAATAAAAGAATTGAATGCCCGCCTGGCAGAGCTGTTTTCTCAAAGGGAGGTTTTGGAAAGAAAGCTGCGGGAGATGTCTTCGGCGCAGGCCGTCATAAATTCGAAGATCGCCCGCAGCGAAAAAAAGAGGCTTGCCCTGGAGAAAGAGACATTCGATAAGATGTATGCCTGGGTAAAGGCGCGGCAGGACTACCAAAGCGGGTTGATTGCCAGTTTTTTGGGGGATAAGGATATCGCCGACTGGGCCTTTACTTACGACCAGGCCCTGGCAGCGATTGCCTTTGTCTATTTCAAAGATTACGATCGGGCCAAGAGGATATTCGATTTTTACATTCGCCATTCCCGGCCCGGGCAGGGGTTTGCCAATGCTTATTATGCCTCGGGTGGGGATGTCTCGGAATATGTGGTGCATTCCGGGCCGAATATCTGGCTGGGCATCGCCGTGTTGCATTATGCGCGTCGTAGCGGAGACAAAGGTTATTTATCTTTGGCGCGTTCCATTGCCCGTTGGCTGATTAGGCTGCAGGGAGAAGATGAGCTGGGCGGGATACGCGGCGGGCCCCGGGTCTCCTGGTTCGCCACCGAGCACAACCTGGATGCCTATGCGTTTTTTGGTATGCTTTATGGCCTGACCGGAGAAAAGAGATACCTTGCGGCCCGGGATAAGGTCTTCGGGTGGCTGAAGACCCAGGCCTATCATAAAGATAGTGTTCCCATATGGCGGGGCAAGGGAGATTCCACTATCGCCACCGATACCTATTTTTGGTCTATCGCCGCCGTAGGTCCGCAACGGTTGGCCCAGGCCGATATGGACCCGGATAAGATAGTAAAATTTGCCGAAGACAACTGTTATGTCCGGACGAAGTTTTCCCGGGCGGAAGATGGCGCGTCTTTTGATGTCTCCGGTTTTGACTTTGCCCCCCAGCGTCATCTGCCCAGAGGGGGGATAGTCTCTGCGGAGTTTACGGCCCAGGTCGTCGTATCCTATAGGATTATGGCTGATTACCATCGCCGCAAGGGTGATGTCGGGGCGGCAGAGGAATACGACAGTAAGGCCGAGGCCTTGCTCAATGAGTTATCCAAGATGTTGGTCCTGAGTGTGTCCCGGGCCGGGCAGACATTTCCCTGCCTGCCTTATGCCAGCCAGGAAAATGCCGATACCGGGCACGGCTGGTGGACGCCCAAGGGAAAGAAGACGGCATCGTTGAGCGCTACGGTTTATACCATATTCGCCTATTACGGCTTCAACCCTTTGTTTCTGGGGGAGCACGAGGGACGAGGGACGAGGGACGAGGGATGAGCCTTCTGTGTCTTGGGATAAAGTCCCGAAACACAGAAGGCTAAGCCCGTTGCCTGTAGCTTGCAGCCTGTTGCCATACGCAATACGATGCGCTTAAGGAGTTATTACAAAAAACTTTATGCCTGCTTTGGGCCGCAGCATTGGTGGCCGGGAGAGACGCCGTTCGAGGTTACCGTGGGGGCAATATTGACCCAGAATACCAGCTGGTCCAATGTCCGTCGGGCAATAGACAACCTTAAATCCGACCGCAGCCTCAGCCCGCAAAGGATGCATAAGATGCCGTTGAGACGGCTGGCGCGGTTGATAAGGCCCGCAGGATATTTTAATGTCAAGGCCCGGCGCCTGAAGAATTTTCTCGACTTTCTTTTTGTCGCATATCAGGGGGATCTGCAGAGGATGTTTCGCGGCAGGGATGGCCGCCGCAGACGGATAAGGCGCCTGCGGGAAGAGCTGCTTTCCTTAAACGGCATCGGCGAGGAGACTGCGGATTCGATAATCCTTTATGCCGCCGGGATGCCGATATTCGTCGTAGATGCCTATACCCGCAGGATATTTTCCCGGCACGGGATTATCGAGCCCCAGGCCTCTTACCGTGAGATACAAGATGTATTTATGGACGCCCTGCCGGCAGACAGCCGCCTGTTCAACGAGTTCCATGCCCTGATTGTCAGGTTGGGCAAGGAGTTTTGTCGGAAAAACAAACCCCGTTGTCAAGAGTGCCCTCTGGGGGATGAGTAACTTCGTTCGCCGGGGCAAAAGACGACGGACGAGGGACGCGAAAAAAAGATGAAGATAATCCCTGCGATATTAACCGATGACCCGGAAGATTTTCGCAATAAGCTGTCTCAGGCGGAAAGGGTAACCGATTTTGCCCAGATAGATATTATGGACGGAAGGTTCGTCCCTTCCCAAAGCGTGGGACAGGATGTGTTATCGAAAATAAAGAGCCCTATCGGCCTGGAGTTTCATCTTATGGTAGATGCGCCTCAGGACTATCTGGCGGCGGCCCGGAGTTCCTGTGTGAAGCGGGTTATTTTTCACTACGAGGCCTGCGCGCCCGGCCAGGGGGCGAACCGGCCCGCGCCGCGGCAAATAATCGAGGCTATCCGCGCCTTGGGTATGCAGGCCGGCCTGGCTATTAACCCCCAGACTCCGACGGAGGATGTGGAAGCCCTGTTGGGGGAGATAGACCTGCTTTTGTTTCTCTCCGTCAACCCCGGATATTACGGCAGCCCGTTTATCCCCGCGGTTTTGGATAAGGCCAAAAGGTTGTCTGGCCAAAGGCGAAATTTCCTCTTGGGCCTGGACGGGGGGGTAAAGAAAGAAAATATCCGCGCCATAAGAGACGCCGGCCTGGATATCGCCTATGTCGGCAGCGGGATCTTCAAGGGCGGGGCCCCGCAGGATAATTATCGGGAGCTGAATAAGATTATTTGTTAAACGTCGTGCGCGTATTATTAACCCTTGACTTACTAATGCACGTTTATAAGCCGTCTTTTGCCCGTAGGCTGCGTTGCTCCTCCTCGATGTATCACCGAGGGAGGATATACCTCGGGGCACCCATCCAGTGGATGGGCCGCGCGCCTTGCCTACGGGCAAAATCCTGGCTTCTAAATCGTACATTAGTAAGTCAAGGGTTAATAATATATATTATTGTGGCGGTTTTGGCCGGGGTGTTTATATTTTTGGAAAATGGATTTTGTATATCGCCCCAAGATATCGACATAAATATTAACGCCGCATTGTCTCAGGGGTATGATGATAATATAACCTTTATAAAGTTCAATCGGCGCAAAGACTTGTTTAACCGGTTGTCCTTGGGGGTTTCCGGGGGCTATGCCGGTAAGAGGCGGCGGATGCGGCTAAACTTAGCCCTGGCCCAGCAATTATTTTATCGCTATGATACCTTCAATAATAATTCCCAGAATATAAGTTTTAGCCTGCAACAGGATTTTTCTCGTTATCAAAGGGTATCTTTGAGCAATACATTCAGCCATAGTTATGAACCGCGCAGTTTTCTCGATGCCTTTGGGCGGACTACCGGGCGTTACGGATACTATCGCAATCGCTTTGCCCTGGATTATGGACAGGATGTAAACAGGCGTTTAAGATGGGGATTGAATTATGGCCAGGATATCGATATCGCCTCGCGCAGCGACATCGGAAATTCTTATGCGCAGCGTATAGGGGTCAATGCGGATTATTTGTTTGGTTCCCGTTTTAGCGCGGAATTGAGTTATCTTTTTTCCCGTCGCAGTTTTGATCCAGGGAAAGATGCGATAACTCATAATTTGTCCCTCGGGGCAAAATACTATTTTGTATCCCGGTTTTTTGCCCACGGGAGCGCGGGTTGGGATATCGTGCGTTCTTACGATAATCGTGATTATCTGCGTCCGTTTTTCGATGCTTCCCTCAGCGGGGATATCGATAAAAATACGCAGATAAACCTGGGATTTGGCCAACGTTATTACACTAATGCCTATACCCGGGATTTGTTTGGTTATCGTCAGGTTAGCGCAGAGCTGCGGCGCAATATGCAGGAAAGGCTGTCGTGTCGTATCTCGGGATTTTATGGCCAGGGAAAATACCTGGCCCTGGATATCCGCGATAGGCTTAAAGGGGGGATGTTGACCTTTGTTTATGACCTAAGCCGGAATACCCGCCTGGATTTTAGTTATCTTTATACCGATGTTGCCTCTAATCTGGACAGTCGGGAATATAAAAAAAACAGCCTGACTTTGGGATATAGTATTAAGTTTTAGGCTACTGCACTGTGAGATTGGTTGTTGATAGAAGATAAAAAGAAATATAAAATTAACCACAAAGGACACAAAGAGGGCGTTTTGTTTTTTTGTCTTTCGAGACTTCAGTTTCGAAGCGCAAAAACTCAATGAACTCAATAAACTATCCTTCGTAGGCAAGGCGCGCGGCCCATCCACTGGATGGGCGCCCCGAGGTGTATCCTCGGTGA
>JBHHYQ010000049.1:0-7612 GCA_046757595.1 Candidatus Omnitrophota bacterium | reverse complement strand
GATCCCTGTTTTTCTCTTCGGCCTGCGGGCTATTGGGGACGACACCCATAGCCAATATCCCGCCCCGGCGCAAAAACCCGGCCAGGGCATCCGGATACAGCAAAAGGTTGTCCAGGTATCCGTAGGCGTCGAAACTCAAGATATCCAAATCCGCAGATAAGAGGACCGGCCAGTCCGTATTGGCGCAGCAGTGCACGGCGCAAAGCGCGCCTTCTTTGTGTATCCCCGCGGCCACCTCGTTAAGGCCGGCAACGACATCTTCTTTGCTCAGGGCCCAAAAACTCGAACCCCAAGAGGCCAGATAAGGCTCGTCGATAGAGATGATAATCGTGGCTCGTGGCTCGTGGCTCGTGGCTCGCTTCAACACAACCGCCTGCCAGCGCGCCCGCATTGCTAAGGTCTTTACCAGGGCATCTCTCAGCTCCGGGTGATATATTATCGGCTGCCCCTCTTCCGTCCGCAGGCTCATCCCCAGGGTAATCGGCCCTACTACCTGCCCCTTTATCCCTTTTATCTCTCTTGCCTCGCCGCTATCCAACCGCGCCAATAATTCATACCATCCCGCGGCATAATCCGGACCGATAGCGAAATAATCCCGGTCATCATCCAGGTAATGCTGAAAACAAACCTCCAAAGAAGCGCTAAACCCTTCGGATTTCGTGTCTACCCAAACCCTTTTTTTGTCCTTGTCTACGGCCAGGCCGGGTATGCCCCGTGAAAACTGCAACGTCATCTGCTCGAAGAAATCTCTCTTGGGCAGTTGCGGCCAAAACAAGATATCATCTTTGAAACAAGACAAGACAAAGTCCACGGCTGGCGCCGCTTCCAAATGAGGGAGACTACCGATACCCATAGCCAGGGGCCTTAAGGTATTCATCGCTTTGAATTCTTGTCGATGGAACGGAGAAACAACGAAACTTTTATGCCCGGATTGCCCGGCAGGACTCGCGGATTATAAGCCTGGTAGGCAGGGAAAATTTATTTATTCTGTTGCTGCTTCTTATCAACAAATCCAGCTCCCGCACCGCCAATTTTGCCATCTCCAATAACGGCTGGTGGATAGTAGTCAAAGGCACCGCCCCATACACGCTCACCGGGCTGTCATCGAAGCCGACAACGGAGATATCCTTAGGCACACCCAGCCCCTTTTCCATAATTACGGATACTGCCTCCTGGGCCATATCATCCGATGCGGCGAATATCGCCGTAGGCCTATGTTCGAGAGAAAGCAGGCGCTCCGTCGCCTCCCGCGCGGATTTACGGGAATAATCGCCATGTACGACAAACTCTTCGGGAACGGGAATATCTCTTTTTTCCATCGCTGCTTTGAACCCACGCGTGCGCTCCAATGCCGCCTGAGTAGCAAACCCCCCGCTTATATAAGCGATATCCCGATGCCCCAAATCGATAAGATAATTTACGGCCTCTATTGCCGCCTGTTGATTGTTTATCGTAACACAGGTAACATCCAAATCTTGAACTAAATTATTCATCAACACCGCCGGCACGTGCAGGGCCAGGGCATGTTTTAACTGCGCGCTATCAGGCAACATCTCGGAAAAGATAACGCCGCCTATCCCCGTAAGGTTAAGCTTGCTCCTTTCGTCGACGATATGCAAAAGCAAATCCATCTCCAGGTTCTCGCAGGCCATCCCCACCCCGCGGAGTATCTCTATAGCATAATGAGAATAAAATATTCCTTCATAACGGGGAATAACCATGGAAATGGTATTAGACCGCCCCCGCACCAACTGCCGGGCGATGATATTTGGCCTAAAGCCCAACTCATCTATTACCTGCTGAACCTTGATGCGATTTTGTTCCCGCACCCCGGAATGGTTATTTATCACCCGGGAAACCGTAGCCGCGGAGACCCCGGCCCGCCTGGCCACATCCTCGATATTTACCGTCTTGGACATAAGTTTAAGGGCGCGCACCCATTCTTATTCCTCGCTCGTCATTTTATCTATGAACTAATTTCTTGAAGCTCTGTCACTCCCGAATACTACGACCCAGTGTCATTCCCGCATGTTTTAAACGGGAATCCAAGGTATTGGCCCCTTATCATAGATTCCCGCTAAAAGCCTGCGGGAATGACATAGCGGGGTGTGGTAGCTCAAATATGACACTGCGCTAGCATGCGACAAATTAAAAAGTTGATTTATCTGTGAGACGTCTTTATCTTTCTCACTTATTGCTTACCTTGTCTCCCACCTTGATTTCCTTGCCCGACTTGATATAAATTATATCGGCTGCGGAGATATCTCGGCGCACCTGAATAACCTTTATGGATCCGATATGCGCACCCTGGCGATAGACATCCAGGGCATCATTCTCCTTTATCCCGGAAGACTCTCCCAAATCGATAACTACGAAATTATTCTCCTGATTTACAGCCAGAACTGCCCCAGAAACAGAACCCCTTTCCTTCAAAGTAACCTCTCCTGGTTGCTGAGACTTAACCACTATCGCCGGAAGTTCCACTACCTTGGATTTTGCCCCCGCGGCATCCCGCTCTGCGGCCTGAGAACGCATTGCCGTCCACTCATCTTTGATACGGATAATCTCGGACATCCTGTCCTGCAGGGTCTGGTCCATTTCGGCAATGCGGCGCGTAAGCACCTGCTTTTCCTGGCTTAATTCCTGGATCTGCTTTCGCAAAACCAATTTTTCGTCCGTAGATTCCTTCAGCTGTTGCTGCATCACCATATAATCCCGCTTTATCTTATCCAGTTGCTCGACAAAGACCTTCTTATCGTTTTTCTCCCGCACCAGCTCTTCGGATAATGTCCGCGATAATTTCTCGTTGTAGGCAACCTGCCTCTGCAAGTCGGATTTTATCTGATTAAACCTGTTCATCTCGGCATTCAAATCATTGTTCTCTTTAGTTAATTTTTCTACCCTAATGTTCAGCTGTTCCAAACGCTGTTTCAGGCCATCCTGTTCTATAGCCAACCTAGCCTTGTCCCGCAAGACCATCGCCCAATAACTATCCCCTTTATCCGCAAAACTATCATCATGGTCCGACTGAGATATATTCTTGCTGACAACAGAGGCCGGTTGAGCCACTACGACGGGTTGCCTTTGTTTTTGTCGCTCCAATTCCTCAATCCTCTTCATCAACCCATCTTTTTCGCCAATAATTACATCATATTTATTGCGCCAATCATCACGCTCCCGAAGCATAGCATCCAATTCCCTTTCCATCGAAGACAATTTATTGCGCATATTTTTCGCCTCGGACCTCGCCCGCCTCAAATCAGAATTCAGGCCTTCCGCTTCCCGGCGCGCAGCCTCCATATCCTGGGCATGACTTCCTTTCTCTAATTCATAGTTCTGTTGATAAGCAAAATACCCCAACCCCGCGGATATCAAAACTGAAACGATCACCGCTATCTTACTTTTGGTATCCATAATACCTCCCTAAAATCGTATTGCGTATTGCGTAAAAAGCATTGATGATAATAGTCCCCGAAGGGGACTATTATCATCAGATTGCCTGCCGCAGGCAGGCACGACGCACGACGCACGACGAATTACGCACGACGCAATACGCACGACGAAGAATCACGCCTCCGTAAACATCTGCCTGATAACCAAATTAGCCGCGCCCAGCGCCACGGCATTTTCCCCAAGAGTTGAAGGGATAATCTTGACCGCGCGAACCATCTCTTCGAATGCCCAATCCGCAACTCCCTGACGGACAGCATCCACCAATATACCCGAGTCTTCTTCGATACCTCCCCCGACAATCAAAACCCGGGGATTAAAAATATTCACTAAATAAGCCGCCTTAATGCCCAGGCGCCTGCCGGCGCTCTTTAATAACTCCATTGCCAGGTTATCATTTTTGCGCGCGGCATCAAACACGTCATTTAAAGTCAAAATATCGAGACTATCGCTCTTTTGCGACATTATCGACGGCATTCCGTCTTTTAGGTTCTGTCTTGCCTGCGAAACGATACCTAAGTCCGCCTCCCAACGTTTCACAAAACAGGGGTTGCCGACCTGGCAACTGAAATCCCCCTCAGCTTCATATCGGCTACTGATGGAAATCTCGCCGGCGCATCCCGTCGCGCCGCGATATATTTCCCCATTAATTATTATTCCGCAACCTACGCCGGAAAACAAAAATAAGACATTCTTTGCCTCGGGGCCAAGGCTAAGCCACTGTTCTCCAAAACAAGCCAGGGTCGCGTCGTTCTCTATCAGACAAGGCAGGCCGAATCGCTTTTCGATTATACTCTTCAGCGGCAAAGAAATCGTGGCATAATGACAACCGTCGCCTATCTTTTGCGGCCAACGCACGATATCTTTCTCCTTATCGATTACCCCGGCAATACCTACGCCTATGCCCTTGATCTTATCTTTCTGCTCAATATTGTCTATGGAGCGTTGTATTAAATCCAATATTGAATCTACTATATCCCGAACATTATTATTATTCTCTGTTTTGACCCTTCCTACCATCTCCCCTTTTATGTTCACCGTGGTTGCCACGGTATTAAGCAGATTAAGGCCTACACCCACGGCCAGGCCTACGTCAGGATTAATGCCCAACAATACCGGCCGGCGCCCTCCTCCGGAGACATCCAGATCCCGCTCCAGGACGATATTCTGACGCAGGAATTCGTCGATATAGTTGGATATCGTCACGACATTCAGCCGCAAAGACCGGGATATCTCGGCGCGGCTAATAGCCCCCGCCCTTCTTATCGTATCCAATATCGCCAGATTCCTCCGCCCCCGCTCCGTTAAGACCGTAGCCTCCATTTCTCACTCCTTGCAAAATACTTATTTTATATATTATATCAAAAAATATTTTAACACAACAAAAAAATAAAAGCAATATTTTTTTTATTTTTTTTCGCCCCCGGCCTTTTTCCAAAACCCCTGCAATGTATAATACGCCTGGCGCGGGCGGCGCTTGTTTATGCCGTCCTCAACCTTATCCGAGACCCCGACAATGCCAAACCATTCCTCGTTCATATTCATATTTTTCTCGGCCTTGATGTCCAGATAATAACTCCCGTTGGACCATCCCGCCCCTGTATCATGCCTGTTCCAACCAACCCGGTTATCGGGTTCGTGCTTCCACCACTCATCCGTCCATTCGAACACCACGCCCCCCAGGCAATTACCCTCATCTCCCCGACTGCCAAAGGCAGAGTTTTCGAAGATCTCTTTCCACTGGGCCTGCAAAAAAAAGGCCTGCATCTTTTCGTCCTCTTTGCCGGTAAAACTGTTGTAGGCGTCGGCGCCAAACTCGATAAACACCAGGGGCCTATCAAAGACCTTCTTTAGATAATTGAAGATATTGCCGAATGTCCGGCCGCGGTAAACCAACGAACCTATTATATCCACATCCGGGCAAAGCCTGGCCGCAGTATCCAGATAGAGCAACTCGCCGTTGCCCATAGCCACGGGATGGTTAGGGTCTATTTTATGTATCTCTGCGGCCAGTTCGTTGACAAAAGAATAATAAGTCCTGGCCTTGATGTCTATCTTTTCCTTGACGCCCCTGCCTTCTGCCTGGGGGCAATTCCAGGGATTAATCCGCCCGGAAAAAGAATAATTGTTTTCGTTGCCCAAAAGCCAAAATAAGATACCCGCTTCGTCCTTATAGCTGCGAACCATATCCAGGACATCTCTCTTTACCTTCTCGCGAAACTCCGGGTTGCAATAATCCGGTTGGGGATATTCCCAAAACCCCAGCCAGTGCCCCAATATCGTACGGATGCCATATCTTCGATAGAGATCGGAGATAGCCTCCTTCAACCCGGCCGCGTCCGTCCCCGGGGTGTAAAGACGAATAGTATTAACTCCCGCCTCCCGCATCAACTCTCCATCTGCCAACCAGGGCTTATTTTTGTCTTTGCCCAACTCATAATCATACCCCACGCCCACCGGGGCGGGATTGTAGCATACCCCCTTTATAAGGTAAGGCCGGCCGTTAACAAGCAAACGATAACCGCCGGCCGGCGTCTTTTCCACCATAACATTTTCGGTCCCTATGCCAAAGAAGGAAAAATAAAACCAAAACCCCAAAGCCAAAAAGCCAAACAACAACCCCAGCCGTAAAAGTATTTTGATGGTTTTTGGCCCTTTTGTCATTTTATTCAGTACTTTGTTAAATTTCAGGTCGAAATTATACTTAACTCTTTGAGACATAATCACTTAAGCGTTATAAAATATCAAGCATAATTGAAGATAACGCTTAACCGTATGAACCACATGGGTTAACGTCAATTTTTGATGAATTTTTAACAAAGTACTGTTATTATTGCCCCTCGGTTCACTACTGCGCTGTGAAATTAGTTGCTGAAGCGCAAAGGGCGCAAAGAAAGATTAGAGTATTCTTATTAACCCTTGATTTACTAATCTACGATTTAGAAGCCAGGATTTTCCCGTCGGCAATGCGCGCGACCCATCCGCTGGATGGGCGCCCCGCGGGGCACCCGGACGAAAAGGACGGGCCGGCCTGGCGGAGGCGCTTCAAGGCGGAGCAACGGGCGCCGACGGGCAAAAGACGGCTTATAAATGCGATTAGTAAGTCAGGGGTTGATAAGAACGCGAATATCACGAAGCACTACTATTCACTATTCACTTTATAGCGCGCTGTTGTTTTTCTTGCGCCCTATGTTCATCCTTTCCGACATTTTCTTCTGCGTAAAAGAAACGATGATTAAAATTAGGCCAAACACGATGCCCTGGGCGCAGGCATAGCCAAAATAAGAGGAATTCATCCAGGCAAGAATACGGGTTACAGGCACCTCTGTATGATAAGCCGGTCCGCCTCCGGTCATTGTAAATATTAACATAAACGCCTGCATCGAACCTAAAATAGTAAGGATAACCACCATGGAGAATACAGGCAACATCAGAGGAAACGTAATTGAACAAAACCTCTGCCAGGAACTTGTCCCGTCTACACGCGCCGCCTCGTAAAGCTGGCGGGGGATGGTCTGCAGGCCGGCGAGCATTATGATAAACCCCCAACCAAACCCCTTCCAGCTATGCACCACGGCAATACAGGTCAACGCCGTCTTGGGGTCGGCCAACCAGTTATGCACCAAAGATGTCAGGCCGATATTCCGCAGGAACTCGTTGAAGATGCCATAATTGCTGTCCAGTATCCACTGCCAGATTAAACCCACGACGACCTCGGAGAGTATCGGCGGGATGAAGAAAAGGACACGGAAAAAATTCCTCGCCTTTATCTCCCGGTCGCAGGCCAAAGCCAAAAGCAGGGCCAGGCCGTTTTGGAAGGTTAAAGCGATAAAGGTAATGTAGGCGGCATGCCACATCGACCCCCACCAGATCTTATCCTGCAAGACGCCCTTAAA
Source organism: Candidatus Omnitrophota bacterium (assembly GCA_046757595.1). Lineage (GTDB taxonomy): Bacteria > Omnitrophota > Gorgyraeia > Ghiorseimicrobiales > Ghiorseimicrobiaceae > JBHHYQ01. Next base: position 266 of record JBHHYQ010000049.1, on the reverse strand, counting down.
GTTGCCCAGCCCGACAAACTGCATCGTCGGCAATATCCCGTCCCAGCGCATCATCGACAGCTGGAACACCTTTATAAAGGGATAGATGTAAAAGACGGAAAATATGGCAACAGCCGGCAAAATAAAAAGATAGTTTTCTAAGGTAGAACGTAATTTCATAGAAACGCAGGAAAGACTAAAATAATGTTACAAAAGTGACATTCAGACTGTGTCATATTTCGGTTCTCGGTTCTCGGTTCTCGGGGTCACCGGGTCACACGTAAGAC
>JBHHYQ010000048.1:0-7677 GCA_046757595.1 Candidatus Omnitrophota bacterium | reverse complement strand
TTTTCGTTTTTCGCTCTTCAGTCTGCCTTTTCAAATACGCCTCGATGAATCCGTCTATCTTGCCGTTCATCACCGCGGTGACATCGCCGGTCTCGTGGTCCGTGCGGTGGTCCTTGACCATATTATATGGGTGCATCACATAAGAACGTATCTGGCTGCCCCATTCTATCTTTTTCTTTTGGGCATATTGGCGATTGATGTCTTCCTCGTGACGCCGCCTTTCCTCTTCGTAGATACGGGCCCTGAGAATACTCATTGCCACCTGTTTATTCTGGTATTGGGAACGTTCGTTTTGGCACTGCACGACGATGCCGGAGGGGATATGCGTAATACGCACGGCAGAATCCGTGGTGTTGACGCTTTGCCCGCCGTGGCCACGGGAACGGTAGACGTCTATCTTCAACTCCTCCGGCCTTATCTTGATGTCTATATCCGCGCTGACCTTGGCAATTACGGCTACCGAGGCAAAGGATGTGTGCCGCCTTTTGTTGGCGTCGAAGGGGGATATCCTTACCAGGCGATGAACCCCGCTTTCGCACTTAAGATAACCGTAAGCATACTCCCCCTCTATCAAGACCGTTACATTCTTGATACCGGCCTCTTCGCCCGGCAAGACATCGCTGATGCGGACATCATACCCCCGGGCCTCAGCCCAGCGCAGATACATCCGTAAAAGCATATCGGCCCAGTCGCAGGCCTCGGTCCCCCCGGCCCCGGCATTAATGCTTAGGATAGCGCTGTTTTTGTCCAGCGGCCCGCAAAGGACGGTATTCAGTTCCAACCGGGATATGTCTTCGCTAAACCTCTTCAGCTCGCCGTCTATCTCGGCGACGAAATCTTTATCGTCGCTGCCTAACTCCATAAGCTCTTTGAGCTCGCGGCACCTTGCGCATAAATCCCGATAGGCCTGACTCTTGCTTTTTAAATCTTTTAGCCGAATGACATATTTGTTGGCATAATCAAGACGGCCCCAAAACCCCGGGCGGGACATCTCCTCTTCTATCCGGGCAATCTCCTCACGGTCTTCTTCCCGGTCAAAGATACCCCCGGAGATTACCCAAGCGCGCCTCGACCTCGAACAGCCTCTTTTTTAGGTCTTCCTGCATAGTAGCGCCAACCTTAACTCGTCCCTCTTATCCCCTGCAGCTCTAATTCCAGCTCATCCCGAGAATCGGCAAAACCCAATGCCTGTTCTTTATCTACCTTATCCTCGCGTATCAACTCCGACAAAGACTGCTTGAAACTCTGCATGCCAAACAACTTGCCCTGCTCGATAAAACGCAAAAGTTCCCAAGTCTTCCCCTCCCGGATTAAACGGGAGATAGTGGGCGTGGCAACCATCGTCTCATAAGCCGGTATCCTTCCCTTCCCGTCTTTAGCGGGAAGCAGGCGCAGAGAGACAACCCCGCGCAGCAGCAAAGACAGCTGGGCGCGCACCTCATTATGCTGGTGGGGCGGGAACAGGTTGATTATCCGTTCTATGGTCTGGTAGGCGTTTACGGAATGGATAGTCGCCAAGACAAGCATTCCCATATCCGCGGCGGTAATCGCCGCCTGCATCGTTTCCCTATCCCTTATCGTAGCGATATAGATAACATCCACGCTCTGCAGGGCAACCTGGCGCAGGGCAACAGGGTAAGACTTGACATCTATGCCCAGCTCCCGCTGGGTAATAATCGAACCCTTGTCCTGAAATATATATTCGATAGGGTCCTCGATGCTGAGGATATGGCGATGCGAAGTGTTGTTTATGTATTCTATCATACTGGCGATGGTCGTAGACTTGCCGCTGCCGGCAATCCCGGTAATGAATATCAACCCGCGGGTCTCCCGGCATAACTTTTCCAATACCGCGGCAGGAAGGTTCAGTTGTTCGAACCCGGGGATGCTGCTGCGGATATAACGTAGCACGACCATCGGCTCGCCCCTTTGAAAAAATACGCTCGCCCTAAATCTGCCTACCTCATCCACGGACCAGGAAAAATCGACATCCAGGTTTTCCCGTAGCGTATCCCCCGACCGGGAACCGGAAATCTCGTCGACAACGCCCTGGACATCCCGCAGGCTAAGCCTCTCTTCCGAGGCCGCAACCAGGCCGCAGGCCTGACGCAACATTACCGGCATACCTACCTTAAAGAAGATATCGGAGGCATCCCGTTCTACCATTGTTTTTAAATAACGTTTGATATCCACTTTCGGGTTTCAGGTTGCAGGTTACAGGCTGAAAGCGCTAATACAATAATGCATTCCGTATCTCTTTTTCCGATTTCAACAACCTCTTCTTTTCCTTCGGGCCCCGGGAATAACCCCCGGGTTTTCCTCCGCTGGCAACTACCCGATGGCAGGGGATAATAATCGGATAAGGGTTCTTGCGCAGGACATTGCCCACGGCCCGCGCCGCGCCGGGACGGCCTATACGACGGGCAACCCATTCATATGTCCGCACCCGGCCCAAAGGAATGGCCAATACTACCTTCAAGACATCCTTTTCGAATTCGGTCATTTTAAATTTATCACCCTTCCCGGACTCCATAGTATAACACAACGATTGGGCAAGTCAATGACCCCGGAGAAAAAAGTGGAAGAAAAACATGCCGATGAAAAAATAACTTCAACCGCAATATATTGCGGCTGAAGTTATTTTTTCATCAGGGACTATTTAGTCATTAATAAATATCTGTTTTTCGAAATAAATGATATTGCGGATACGATGGTTAGAAGTAGAGTGATCGTCATTAGTATGTTTATTGACCAAAAGGTTGTCTTGGTCCATAGGACGCCCCAAAGCCCGCGCCGGAGAAGGATTTCTTTTGCCAAAAGAATGATTAACACAATAAATATTGTGGCCATCTGAGAAACGGTTTTTTGCTTTCCGGCCTCTGCGGCGGCAATAACCTTACGTTTCTTTAACGCTATCAGACGAAGCCCGCTGATAAAGGATTCCCGCAAGATGATAACAATCACCATCCAGGCCGAAACCAGCTGAAGCTGCACAAAGGCTAAAAACGCCCCCAACACAAGAATCTTGTCGGCAATGGGGTCCATAAGTTTGCCGAAGTCGGAGATAATGTTGTATTTTCGAGCCAGGCGGCCGTCGTAAAAGTCGCTAAGCGAGGCTATGGTGAATACAAACAGGGCCAGGGCGCGGGGGACAACCCCGGGGATAAAGACAAAGGTCATAAACACAAAGGTAAGGATTATCCGTAAAACGGTTAGGCTGTTAGGCAGATACCTGTTTCCCGACGAGATCATACTCATAGGTCTTTTCTATCTTAACCCGCGCAATGTCTCCGGGCATAAGTTCCCGCCCCGAGTTTACGGTCACGCGCCCGTCTACCTCCGGGGCATCGGCCTGAGTCCTGCCGCGGTAGGCCCCGTCCGCATCTTTTTCGTCAATAATCACATCCAAGTCCTGCCCCAACAGGCTGCGGTTTATCTCTGCGGCAATACCCTGCTGGCAACGCATCAGCCTGTCCAGCCGTTCGGCCTTGACCCGCTGAGAAACCTGCCCCGGAAAACGATAGGCCGCGGTCCCCTCCTCGCGGGAATACATAAACGCCCCCAACCTTTCGAACCTTACATCGCGGACGAAACGCAAGAGCTCTTTAAACTCCCGCTCCGTCTCGGAAGGAAACCCTACTATCAAAGATGTGCGCAGGGCCACCTTGGGAATACGGCTTCTTATCCTGTCTATCAACCGCAGGATGCCGGCCGGGCCTGTCTCTCTGTTCATTAGTCGCAAGATACGGCCGTTAATATGCTGCAGCGGCAGGTCGACATACTTGCATATCTTGGGCTGGGATGCGATTACCTCGATAAGTTCGGGGCTTAGATGCGCCGGGTTCAAATAAAGTAGCCGTATCCATGCGATATTATCCGCCCGCTCGACAATCCGCGGGAGCAAAGAGGCCAGGCCCCCCGGCCCCGGCCTGTCCCGGCCATAAGCGGAGATGTCCTGGCCGATGATATCCAGCTCGCGGATATTGCGCTTATCCAACATCGAGACCTCTCTCAGGATGTCGCGCGGCGGCTTGCTGCGCAACGGCCCTTTTATCTTGGGGATGACGCAAAAACTACAACTATGCAGGCACCCCTCGCATATCTTAAGATAGGCATAGTGTCCGCAGACCGCAGAAACCCTCTGCGGAGAAAAAGACAAGGCAATCTTTCCGCTGATGGCGTCGATACCCGGCAATTCCCGCGCTATCTCCCGGGGGTAACGTTGCGAGAGGCAACCGGCAACGACAACCCTCTTTATCCGTCCCTGGCTTTTGAGTTCTAAGGCATCAAGGACATAGGCAATAGACTCCTCTTTGGCCTCGCGGATAAAGGCGCAGGTATTGATAATCACTGTCTCGGCCTCCTCCGCATTGCCCACGATACGGGCGCCTTTTTTCGCCAGCCTCCCGGCCATCTCCTCGCTGTCTACGACATTACGCGGACAACCCAATGTCACCACGGCGATTTTGTTATTATTGGGCACTTTCTATGTTCCAAAAATAATGTTACAAAAGCGACATTGTCGATTTTGTAACATTATTTTACGCTATCTTATCTCTACGGTCCCGTCGCGGTTGATGACCATATCCTTGATCGGCTGTTTCCTGCGGCCCAGGGAAGGCAGCAATTTTCCGTTTATCTCCACCTCCACGCCCCCGGCATTGCCCAAAGAGACCTCCATCCGTTCTTTGGCCGCCCAGTTCTCCGCGCGCCCCTTTTTCAACACCGCGCGAAACACCGGCCGGCCATCGGCCTTTACCCGGACATAGGTGTTCTCTTTGGCGCGAATAGCAAGCCTTATCCCCGAACCCCGGGGAGAAACAACCTTTTTCTTTTTCCTCGCGCGAGCCTTTTTTGTCGTCTTTTTTGCCGCCTTCTTCTTTGCCTTTTTTCCCGTCTTTTTCCCGGACTTTTTCCCGGCCGCGGCCTTGTGCCTGGCCTTATCCGCCTTTTTTTGGGCGCGGGATGTAGAAACAACCCCCGCAGACGACGGCTTGGTCTCGTTTGCCCGCGGCCTTAACCAAAGGATAAGCCCCAAAGCCAACAACAAAACGACAAACAATCTCAATCCCGCAGGTATACTGCGTCTCTTTGCCGAGTTAGATTTATCCGCGCCCGAAGGCCCCCCGGATACCAACATATTATCCGCAAACAAGTCCCGGTAGCCCTCCCATACCGCAGGTAACTCCAATCCCAGATAGGCGGAATATATTTTAAGATACCCCTTAAGATAGGCCGGGCTTATCGAGGTTATCCTGTCGGCCTCGATATTGTCCAGTATCTCCACGGGTATCTTCGTGGCCTGATAGACCTGCTGCAGCGAGACCCCCTTCTTTTCCCTAACCTGCCTCAATAATTGCCCCGATCTCTTCATAATCTCTTCATCCTAATATCCCGTTAATGAGACAAAGACAAAAATTCCCGAATATTATCCTTCGTCTTATTCACTATGTTTTCATCAAGTATTCCAACAAGTTTTATAAATCTTCGTTTATCGAACGAACTAATTTGCTTTACCTTGAGCAGAGAATCTTTCATAAGTCTATTTTTGATAATCCCTCTTCACCAAAATATCGAGTTCTGTCTGCTTGTCTGTTTGCGAAGAAAGAGGAATTAACGTCAACAAGCTGCCGGAGTCTATATATTTACCCTGAATAGTCAACCCCGGACGAACTTTCTTATATTCATGTCCAAAACTAGGATCGAAATTAACCAACCATATCTGCCCGCATTGAAACCTATTCATAATTCCTCCAAGCTGAGATAATAGTTCAATTCTTCCCGGGAAAGAAAATCTTGGGAGAGATCATTGACTGCCGACACTTCGATCTCATCCTCAGAAGCCTCAATATCAGACCTCTTTAAAAGATTATCTTCGAACTTTTCTTCCCCAATAATCAGAATTACTTCTACTATCCTGTCTTTGGCGAAACGTTGCGGGATTCTTATTTTTATCTAATGATTTTTAGGAATTCTCACAGCCTGCTTTATCGCTTCCATAATCTTCCCTTATCCCGTTAATGAGACAAAAAGTGACATTGTCGGTTTTTGTCTCATTAACGGGATAAATAGGCCTCCTTATCCACCAGGATCTTGCGCGGGCGGCTGCCTTCGTAGGGGCCGACGATACCGGCCTCTTCCATTGCGTCTATCAACCGGGCGGCGCGGGTATACCCCAACCGCATCCTGCGCTGCAAGATAGACACCGAGGCCTGATTACTCTCCAGGATGACGCGCGCGGCATCATCAAACAACTCATCCTGTCGGCCTTCCGGGGCATAGCCAGCCTTCTCCTGCTGGCTAAGCACCTCTTCGTTATACACGGACTGGGCCTGGGCCGCGGCAAACTCCACAACCCGCTCTATCTCCTTATCCTGCAGGTACCCGCCCTGCAGGCGCGCGGGCTTGGAGCGCCCCGGCTGCAAAAACAACATATCGCCCTTGCCCAGGAGTTTATCCGCGCCGTTTACATCCAACACCGTGCGGGAATCCACCTTGGAGGCGACCTGAAAAGAGATGCGCGCGGGAAAATTCGCCTTTATCACCCCGGTGATAACATCTACGGAGGGACGCTGGGTCGCCAGTATCAAATGGATGCCCACGGCGCGGGAGAGCTGCGCCAGGCGGGTAATTGCCGTCTCTATCTGGTTTTGCGCCACGGCCATAAGGTCGGCCAGTTCATCGACCACGACCACGATATAAGGAAGTTTGTCCGCGGGGCGCTTGTTGTTATAGCCTTCGATGTTCCTTGCCCCCTCCGCGGCCAGGACCTTATACCGCCGCTCCATCTCCCCCACCACCCAGTTTAGGGCCAAAGAGGCCTTCTTGGCCTCGGTAACCACGGGAGAGAGCAAATGAGGTAGTTTATTGAACACGGCCAACTCCACCATCTTGGGGTCGACCATCAAAAACTTCAACTCCCAGGGCGTCAAACGAAACAACAAAGACATAATCAGGCAATTGACGCACACCGTCTTGCCCGACCCGGTGGTCCCGGCAATCAACAAATGAGGCATATCCCCCAAGTCGGCGGTTATGGGGCGGCCGGCAGTATCTTTTCCTATGGCCATAGCCAGATTATGGCCGCCGCCAAACTCCGGGGCGCAAACCAGCTCCTTAAAATACACCGAACCGGCCTGGGTATTGGGGATCTCGATACCAATACGCCCCTTGCCGGGGATAGGGGCGACCACCCGTACCGACTGGGCCTTCATCGCCAGAGCAATATCGTCGGAAAGAGAGACCACCTTCTGCACCTTGACCCCGGGGGCCGGGTCAAGTTCGTAACGGGTAATCGCCGGGCCCTGCTCAATATCCGTAACCCGCGCCGAAAGCCCGAAGTCGGACAAGGTCTCCTCCAGGATACGGGCGCCGACGTTTAAGTCCTCTTTTATCCTGCCGCAGGGACGCGGCGGATCCTCCAACAGCTCCGGGCCGGGCAAACGATACTCGCCGTTATCGCCAACAGGCGCCAGGCCGCGGGAAATAGCCTTATCGGGCTTATCTATCTCGCGCTTATCTCCCAAGGGGGCCTTAAGAATATGCCCCGCCCTCCTGTCTTTATCTCTCTTTTGCTCCCCCGCCTCTCTCCCGGCCGGCCGCCTCAGGGCATCTTTCACCGGAGACATATCCGCAGGTTTCCTGATCTTGATTCTCACCCTCTGCGCGCGCCTGCCC
>JBHHYQ010000047.1:0-7701 GCA_046757595.1 Candidatus Omnitrophota bacterium | reverse complement strand
CACTGGATGGGCGCCCCGAGGTGTATCCTCGGTGATACATCGAGGAGGAGCAACGGGTGCCTAGGGGCAAAAGACGGCTTATAAACGCGCATTAGTGAGTCAAGGGTTAATAGATGAAATTCGCTTACCACCTCTTTTTATTCAATATCATAACAAAGTATTATAACACAAATCCTGTGTTCTGCAAGAAAAATATTTCGTTTCTTTCAAAACAAATCAATTTACGGGTTCTATGCTGCTGCGGGGATAATAGAACCTTAAGATAACGGGATAACGATATCCCTGCCGGGCCATAAAATAGGCCCCCCACTGGCAAAGGCCCACGCCATGCCCCCAACCACGCCCATCGAAGTAGGCCCGGCCGTTTTTTACCATAACCTCAAATCTGGTGCTGCGGATCTTTTTGCTCCCCAAAATGCGTCGAAAGTCATTGGCAGATATATATTTTTTTCCTTTGCCAGTTATCAATACCAACCTCCGCACCCGGCCTGACCTGTCTCTCCCGACGCCCCTAATCCCTTTTAATCCCATAATATCATATCCGGCTTTGTTCAGGGCCAGGGCAATTTCCCTAAGACCGAAATCCTTTTTCCAGGAATAGTGAGGAGAGCGAAGACAAAAATCGCAACGCACCCCCCTTAGGGGACGAAGGTTTATCTTCCATAACCTGCGGGCATCCTGCGTGGCCCCGCCGCAGGTGGCATGAAAATAGGCAGGGAATATCTTGCCTCTATATGTCAAGACCATCCCCCGCGTCAAATCTACGGCGCGATTGGTGCGGTATCTCTCCGAATCCCTGCCGCCATACACCTGAGAATATGTGTCCGCGGTAAGGTCGTAATCTTTATCTTTGCGAACACCGGCCTGATACAAGGCATATGTCCTCGTGGCGATAGCCTGGGCCTTGAGCGCCTCCTGCGGCCAAAGGTCGGATACCTCGTGAAACAAGACACCTTTGACATAATCTTCCCGGCGGATATAGTTTATCAACCGCAGCCTGGCCCCAACCCTGCGGATAATCAACGCCCCGCGATAGGGGCGGTTGTTTATGAATAGATGCCCCGACTTAGGCCAGATGACGATATTCTTTCCAAGATAATCTTTCCCTATCTTTATCCCGGAATTGGCGGCGCGCACACTCGTATTCATCCCCCGCCCGCGGGATAAGACATCGCCCTTTTCCAGGCCCTCTATCTCATAGCCGCCCTTGACATAAAGACGAAATGTCGCTACGCCCTTTAAGATCAAAACACGAATACGTTGCGGCGGGGCAACTTCCCTCTTCCCGCCCAATACCACCACAGGCAAAGACAGGCCCAGGGCCAAACACAAGATTATCGCTCTCGTCCTCATCCGCGCTACCATAATGCTACGGAAAAATAATGTTACAAAAATGACAATGTCATTTTTGTAACATTATTTTTTGTAGCTGTATATGCATCCGCAGTATTTTTGCCGATAGATGTTTTTTTGGCGGGCCTCGGACTGGGCCGCGCGAAAACCGAGACGAAAGTCCTCGTAATAAAAATCCACTCCTTCTTCCCGGGAGACCTCGCGGCCTACCTGCGCCAAAACGGCATGGTCCTGGTAAGGGCTGACCAAAAGCGTGGTGGAAAAATACGAAATCCCCCGCTCCCTCGCCTTACGCGCCGTCATCTTAAGCCTCAGACGCCAACAGATAACGCATCTTTTCTCTTTTTGCCGTTTGACAAGATCTACAGCAGAAAGAAAGTCGGCGGGGCGATAAGGCTGGTAATCGACGACAAGGCCGGGATTATCGGCGCCCCGGCTAGCGGCAACAAAGCCCTGCAGGGCCTGTCGCCTCTTTTCGTATTCTTCCCCGGGGCAAATATTGGGATTGTAAAATATCCCCTGCAGGGCAAAACCCTTTTCCCGCAGCCGCCGCAGGGGATATATCAAACAAGGGGCGCAACAAATGTGCAATAGAATACCACTCATCGAAACAACTCGCCCTGGACCTGCCGCCTGCGGGTAACCCCCAGGTGGTCATAGGCGGCATCGCCCAAACTTCTGCCGCGGGCCGTGCGCTTGAGATAGCCTATCTTCAGCAAATAAGGTTCGACGGTGTCTACGAGCGTATCGCGCTCTTCGTTGAGCGTTGCCGCCAAAGAGTCTATGCCCACCGGCCCCCCGGAGTAGAAATCGACAATCGCGCGCAGAACCCTGCGGTCGCAATCATCCAGCCCTTTCTCGTCTATCCTCAAACAAGACAAGGCCTGGGCCGCAATATCTTTACTGATCACATCGGCCCTGCTTTTTACCTGGGCATAGTCGCGCACGCGGCGGAGAAGGCGGTTGGCGATACGCGGCGTCCCCCGGGAGCGCCGGGCAATCTCCAACGCCGCATCGGGCTCGATATTTATCCCCAAAAGCCCCGCGGAACGAACGACAATCTGTGATAAATCCCGCGGGGGATAAAAATCGAAGTGATAAAATATGCCAAAACGCGAACGCAGGGCCGCGCTCAACATCCCGCTCCTTGTCGTGGCCCCAATCAAAGTAAACCTCTTGAGATTGAACTTTATCGTCCGGGCATAGGGGCCTTTGTCGATGATAAAGTCTATCTGAAAGTTTTCCATTGCCGGATAGAGAAACTCCTCCACGACCTTAGACATCCTGTGTATCTCGTCGATAAACAAGACATCGCCGCTGTCTAAATTGGTAAGAATGCCTATCAGGTCCCCGGCGCGCTCAATCGCCGGTCCGGATGTAGCCGTAACCTTGGTCCCCATCTCCTGGGCGATGATAAACGAAAGCGCGGTCTTGCCCAGCCCCGGCGGCCCGGAGAGAAATACATGGTCCAGCGGCTCTTTGCGTTGCCGGGCGGCGGCAATGGCAATCTTTAAGCTCTCTACGGTCTCTTCCTGGCCGATAAACTCGCATAGTTTCTTCGGCCGCAAGGAGAGACAAAACACGGCATCCTCTTCCGTTTCCCGTCCGGACAAGACAGGCCTTTCCTTCTTCTGTCGCCCGCCAATCTTATCTTTTCCGCCGATTAACTGTTTTATCATCCGTTCAATCTTTTGATGCCTTATCGGGAACCAATAATCTCTACGGCCCTTCGGCCGACTTGATTTTCCGCCTTGATGTTCTCTTCGTTGCGAATAATCTCGACTTCACCAAACATCTCTTTCTGGGCAATCTTTACCTCTTTGATCCGTATCAACTCCAGGATCGCCAGGAACGTTGCCACAATCTCGATATTATTCCTGCATTCCTTAAACAATTGCGAAAGCCCTGCCTTGGGGCGATCGAAAAAAAGGTGGAGCAGATGATGTATCTTTTCGTCTACGGTCCATTCATCTTTTATGACATCGTAAAATACATCGCGGGGGATGTCCTTCAGCGCCCGGGAAAATGCGGAGATCAAATCGAACACGTTGGCCTCGAAATAGACCTCTTCCTCCTGTTTTGGCCGCGGGGCAACGCGCCGGGTAAAGACATCCTGCCGCGTCTTCTCGCGGCGGCGCAAGTGCTCGGCAAGCCCCTTAAAACGTTTATACTCCAAAAGCCTCTCTACCAATTCCGCGCGCGGGTCCTCCTCTTCTTCCTGTTCTTGCGGCTTGGGCCGGGGCAGGAGCATGCGCGATTTTATCTGCAGCAGGGTTGCGGCAATGACCAAAAACTCTCCGGCCACATTCAGGTCCAACAACTCCATCAACTCCAAATAATGCATATACTGCTCGGTAACCTGGGAAATGGGAATATCGTAGATATTCAGTTCATCCTTTTTTATCAGATAGAGCAACAAATCCAGCGGCCCTTCGAATACCTGTAGTTTAACTCTATAACTCATCGGATTATCTATTTGTCGGCCATCGCCCTCTTTAGCTCCTTCATCGTGGAAGAGGCAATCTGAGAGGCCCTTTCGGCTCCGTTATCCAATATTTTTTCCAACCCGCGTTTATCGGACAAATATCGTTTTCTTTCTTTCCTTATCGGCTTGAGGCGGGCAATAATGATCTCGGCAAGCCTTATCTTGCACTGCGTGCAACCAATCGTTGCCTCCGCGCATTGCCGGCCTAAACGCTCTTTTTCTCCTTCGGCAAACAACCCGTAGTAAGCATAGAGGTTGCATTGCCGGGGATGGCCGGGGTCGGAGAGCTTTATCCTCTTGGGGTCGGTAAACATCGAGGCTATCTTTTTGCGCGCGGTATCCGGCTCGTCGCCGAGATAGATACAATTGGCGTAACTATTGCTCATCTTGCGCGCATCCAGGCCCAGAAGACGGGGAAACTTCGTCAATAAAGGACGCGGTTGCGGGAAAGACGCTTTCTTGTCGCCGGCAGAACGCCCCTGGGCATAGACACTGTTTACCCTGCGGGCAATCATCCGCGTCAGCTCCAAATGGGGCAACTGGTCTTCCCCGATAGGGACATACTCTGCTTTATACAACAAGATATCCGCAGCCTGCAATACGGGGTAACCCAAGAAACCATAGCTGGCAACGGCCTTCTCTTTCAACTCCCGCATCTGCTCTTTGTATGTGGGGCAACGTTCCAGCCAACCCAGGGGGACAAGACAGGAAAGGATGAAGAATAAATCCAGGTGCTCGCGAATACGCGACTGCAGAAATATTATGCTTTTTTTCGGGTCAACGCCGCAACTTAACCAATCGGCGAGATTATCCAGGACATAGCCGGAGATAACCGCAGGGCGGGAATATTCGCTCATCAGGGCATGCCAGTCGGCAACCATAAACAGGCAACGGTATTCGTCTTGCAGGCGCGCCCAGTTATCCAACGCCCCGACCAGATGCCCCAAATGTAACGGCCCGGTCGGCCGCATTGCGCTTACTAAGGTTTTCATAAGTTAAAGTCACAAGTCACAAACACAAGGTCACAAGTATTAACCCTTGACTTACTAATAAACGCTTTACTACACACCAGAGAGGAAAGCCTTCTTGAGCGAGTTTGAGAACAGAAGGGGTAGCTTATGAGGCCGCAGCAAAAAACGAAGGGAAGCCGGAACTGACCGAAGGGAATTCCGGAGGGTTCCCCGTTTTTTGCAAGGCCGAATTACCCCTTCTGTTCTCTCTGTTTGAGATCAGGAAGGCTTTCCTCTCTGGTAAATGTCTATTGACTTGCGACTTTGCGCTTATACGCAGTTGCCCTATAGCGTTCTGGCAACCTTCTCTATCTCGTAGGCCTCGATGGTGTCCTCGGCGCGATAATCTTTGAAATCGGCAAGGGCCACGCCGCATTCCAGGCCCTTCTCCACCGCGCGGGCATCATCTTTAAACCGCTTAAGCGACACCACCTTGCCCGTAAATATCACCTCACCGCCCCTTATGACATCAGCCAGACAATTGCGGACAACCCTGCCCTTTTCCACATAGCAACCGGCAATCAGCCCGCCCTTGCTAAGGTTGAATACCCGACGCACGGCCAAACTCCCCAGAGGCAACCTTTTTATCTTTGGCTCCAACAACCCCTCTAAGGCAGCCTTAACTTCTCTTATTGCCTCGTAAATAACCGTATAGGTGCGCACATCCAGGTTTTCCCGACGAATAATATCCCGGGCATTATCGTCTATGTTTACATGAAAGCCGATAAGCACCGCCCCGGAGGCCGAGGCAAGCAAGGCGTCGGAGGTGTTGATATTGCCGATACCCTTATGGATAACCCTCATCTTCACTTCCGAGCCGGAAAAACGCCCCAAAGAATCTTCCAACGCCCCCAAGCTCCCCTGGACATCCGCTTTTATGATGACCGCCAGCTCTTTAATCTTGCCCTGCTTTATCTGGGAAGATATGTCTTCCAGGCTTAACCTCTTGGCCTGCGGCTGCATCTTGGCAAAACGTTCTTTCTCCTGGCGGCTCAGGGCGACATCGCGCGCCTGTCGTTCGTCGGAGACGGCATAGAACTGTTCACCGGGCGCCGGCACCCCGGATATCCCGATTATCTCCACCGGCATAGAAGGAAAGGCGCGCCGCACGCTATCCCCCCGGTCGTTGAACATTGCCTTTATCCGGCCATAGAATTTGCCGCAGATAAAGGCATCCTGGATATGCAATGTCCCGGCCTGGACCAGTACCGTAGCCACTGCCCCGCGGCCACGGCTCAGCTTGGCATCGATAACGATACCCGCGGCCGGTTTATGGAAATCGGCCTTCAGTTCCAACATCTCTGCCTCGAGAAGGATCATCTCCAAAAGGCTATCGATGCCCTCGCCCGTCTTTGCCGACACGCCTACGGTAATCGTCTTCCCGCCCCAGTCTTCGGCAACCAAATCCAATTCCGAAAGCTGACGTTTTACCTTATCCATATCCGCGCCGGGCTTATCTATCTTATTTATCGCCACGACAATAGGGACATCCGCGGCCCGGGCATGATCTATCGCCTCTCTGGTCTGGGGCATCAGGCCATCGTCGGCGGCAACGACCAGGACGACGATATCCGTAATCCGCGCCCCGCGGCTACGCATGGCCGTAAACGCCTCGTGCCCCGGCGTATCCAGGAAAGTAATCTTTCCCCGCGGCAGGCTTACCATATACGCCCCAATGTGCTGCGTAATCCCGCCATGCTCTCTTTCCGCAACCTTACTTTTACGGATAATATCCAAAAGCGAGGTCTTGCCGTGATCGACATGCCCCATAAAGGTCACCACCGCGGCCCGCGGCGAAAGCGATGCCCCCTGGGCCTCCTGTCGATGGGAGCGGATAATCCGCTCTTCTTTGCTTAAGGCCTTCTTCAGGGTAAAACCAAAGTCTGCGGCAATCCCTACGGCCAATTCTTCGCTTAAAGGCCGGTTGATATTGGCCAATACCCCCTTTGCCATCAGCGCCTTTATTACCACGGAAGGTTTTTGGTTCAGGCGGATACTTAGATCCTTTACTATGATAGGAAAGCCTGCCTCAATCTCTTTGGGGGAAGGCCGGGCAATCTTCTCGACGGGCCTCTTTGTCTCGACAGCGCTCTTTGCGGCCGGCGGGGCAACCTGGGGCTTGACCCCGCCCTGGGCGCGGGCATCTGCCTGAACAGGGGCGGCACGAACCACATCCGCCCCTGCGGGTTTAACAACCGAGGGCGCCTCCGGCCTTTTTGCCTTAACCCGTTTGGGCGGCGCCGCGGCCTTTTGCCGCGCCCGCTTGCCGGGGGAAACCGCCTTTTCCGGCCTTGTCTTAGCCGCGCTCGCAGAACGAAGGCGGGGCTTGGCCCTGGGCCCGGGCTTAGAGGCAGCGCGAGGCGCCTTATCTTTTACGGTCTTTGCCCTGCCGGTTTTCTTGGTCGCTGCTTTAACCGCCGCGGATTTAGGCTTAACCGATGGCGCCTTGGCCTTCTTTATCCCCGTAGCCTTTACCCGCTTTGCCTTACCCGCTTTTTCTTTATCCATATAATTACCTTCCCTCCGGTAAACGCCCTATTGGTTAGAAAAGCATCGATAATATAAAAAATCTCCCCCGCGAGGACTCGAACCTCGGACCCAGTGGTTAACAGCCACTTGCTCTACCAGCTGAGCTACAGGGGAATATCTATCTTTTTATCCTACCCGCAAAATAAAAACAGAAAGAGACGCCGATAACCACAATCATTATAACAAAATTATCTGCGAGGTCAAGTTTTTTTCTTCTCAGCCTTGGTTATCTTTCGCAGTTGTGGTTACAATCTTCTAATTTTTTTAGGTAGTTATTAACCCTTGACTTGTTAATGAGACATTTATAAGCCGTCTTTTGCCCGT
>JBHHYQ010000046.1:0-7803 GCA_046757595.1 Candidatus Omnitrophota bacterium | reverse complement strand
TGGAGTTGATAATGATATGGGGGTCGACCTTTCTCATCCGCATCCCCACCAGGCTGAACATCGAGATATGCACCCCCGCGGCGATCGCGGCAATCCACAACCGCACGGGGATAAGGTAAACGAATAACCACAAAAAAAGAATTATCAACACCGCCATCGTCGCCATAACCAACATAATTACCCCCTGTTTTTATGCCCCGCTTGCCAAAACAAATATTATGCCATTCGTCTCCATTCGGCCGATTGTCCCTTTTTAGGCAAAATAACTATGATGCTTCCCGCACTACTATCCGGTTGTCTGCCGCGGAGACGATGGTTATCTCTTTGTCTCTCTCGATGAACCCGCTTTCGCTGACCACCTCCAGTATCTTTCCCTCCCATAGCGCCCGGCCCGAGGGGTGGAGGGGGGTTATTGTCTTTGCCTTCTTGCCTATATATTGTTGGCAGATTGTATGGGACTGGTAGCCTTGTTCTTTGTCTTCCCGGGCGCTGAGCACAACCCGTTTCCAGAGCCAGGTTCGCGGCAGGAGTTTCATCAGCAGCAATATCCCGGCCACGGTTAATATTAAGGTAAGAGACAGGGAATATACGGCCTGGCTTAGTTCGCTGGCCGGTATTCGAAACGGGTGTTTGATCAGCGAGAGAAACAGGCCGGAGAATATAAATATTATCCCGGCTATCCCGGCCAGGCCAAACCCGGGGATGACCAGTATCTCCAGCAAGAGCAGGGCTACGCCGACAAGAAAGATGATAATCTCGGTCCAGGTGGCCAGACCGACTAAGTAGTGCCCCCAGAAAAATAAGGCGATCAGGGCCAGGCCCACGGTCCCGGACACGCCCCAGCCGGGCATACGGAACTCGAAAAACAGCCCCAACAACCCCAGGCTAAGCAAGAGCGGGCTGACCATAGGATGGGTAAGAAAACGCACGATGGCCTCGGACCAGTTGGGCTGTGTTTTGCGCAGGGGCGTATCCAGCAGGTTGAAGTGTTTGCGCAGGGCATAAATATTGGGGAGCAGCTCTTTAGAGAGCCCGTATTCTTTGGCCTCTTTGGCCGTGAGGTTCAGCAGTTTGCCTTGGGCGCTTATGGTCTTGATTATCTTTATCTTCCTTCTTTTGAGCCGGGCGCGCGCCTCTTCCAGCTGCTTCTCGTCCAGTATTTTCTTTTCTCCCTTTATCTCCGCCAGGTGGATAACGATGTCTTTGTCCACCATAGCCAGGGCCAGGCCCGCGGGGTGGTTGTTTTGTTCGGCAACGGACTTGAACTTGGCGCGGATGGCCGAGACCATCTTTTCGTCCGTGAGTTCATCTTTTTTCTTGGCCCCGCCCGGGCCGATAGTCCGCGGCTCGGCCGAGCCGATAGAGGAGCCGGGAGACATTATTATCTCGTCGGTGGCCAGGGCGATAAGCGCCCCGGCGGACCAGGCCTGGTCGTCCACGAAGGCAAAGGTGGGAATGGGCTTTATCTCTTCCAGGGCGTCGCAGATTTCCACCGCGGCGTCTACCCGGCCGCCGAAGGTGTCGATGTCTAAGATTATCGCCGCGGCGTTTTCCTCCCGGGCCTCGTTCAGGGCCCGGCGGATAAAACCGGACAACCCCAGGTCGATAATCCCCTTGACCGGCACGACATAAACTTCGCCCCTGCCTTTATCCGCGGCCCGCGCCTCTTGCCCCGCGGCGTTATAATAAAGGAAGGCGATAAGGGGGATAAGAAAAATATATTTTAGTTTGGCCTGCATTGATTGCTAATTTTTATTGCGGCCCGTATATAACCCATAACTTTAATTTCCTGCCGCAAAAATATTCTTTCAAAAATAAATAATCTTGACAAACAACATTTTATCATTTATAATAGGGAAAGTCAAGAGAAATTCTTCGGCGTCAATCATTACGTTTTTTGCCGGGGATTATTTGTGACGTTGAGCGTCAAAGAAAAAATTAGCTATTCGCTATTTTATCAAGGGGCTGTAGCTCAGCTGGGAGAGCGCTTGCATGGCATGCAATAGGTCGAGGGTTCGAATCCCTCCAGCTCCAATAAAGCAGAGCTCAGAGCTAAGAGCTCAGAACTCAGAAGGGATCAAGTTTAAACGAGAACCCTCGACCTGGGGGGACCACATTATATTTCGAGATTATGAACATAGACAGTTCGCAATTGAGTTCGGTTATTCGTCGGCAGATTGAGGAATTCGAGAAGAAGGTAGATGTCTCTCATATCGGGACCGTGGTCTCCGTAGGGGATGGGATCGTGCGGATATACGGCCTGGAGGATGCGATGGCCAGCGAGCTGCTGGCCTTCCCCAACAATGTTTACGGGATGGTCCTCAATCTGGAGGAAGAGATAATCGGCGCGGCGCTGTTTGGGGGCGAGAAACTGATTAAGGAAGGCGACGAGGTGCGGTTGACGCGCGAGGTCGTGCGCGTGCCCGTGGGCCAGGCCTTGGTCGGGCGGATAATCGATGCCCTGGGCAACCCCTTGGACGGCAGGGGAAAGGTTGTCTCGGACAAGTCCCGTCCCGTAGATGTCATCGCCCCCGGTGTCGTGGAGCGCCAGCCGGTGAAAGAGCCGTTGGCTACGGGGATAAAGGCTATCGACGCGATGATCCCTATCGGCCGCGGCCAGCGGGAGCTGATTATCGGCGACCGAAAGACGGGCAAGACGGCGATTGCCGTGGATACGATCATCAACCAAAAAGGCAAGGATGTATTTTGCGTCTATGTGGCTATCGGCCAGAAGAATTCCTCCGTGGCCTCGGTAATCAAGACCCTGAAAGATACCGGGGCAATGGAATATACCACGGTGGTCGTGGCCTCGGCCTCGGCCCCGGCGCCGTTGCAGTATATCGCCCCTTATGCCGGCTGCGCCATTGCCGAGGAGTTGCGGGACAAAGGACGGCACACCCTGATTGTTTACGACGACCTCTCCAAGCATGCGGCCAGTTACCGCCAGCTTTCTTTGCTCCTGCGCCGCCCCCCGGGACGGGAGGCCTATCCCGGAGACATATTTTACGCCCACTCCCGCCTGTTGGAGCGGGCGGCCAAGTTAAGCGACGAGCGGGGCGGCGGGTCCCTGACCGCCCTGCCGATAATCGAGACCCAGGCCGGGGATATTACCACCTATATCCCCACCAATGTCATCTCGATTACCGACGGGCAGATATATCTCGAGCCGGGGCTTTTTTACCAGGGCATCCGGCCGGCGATAAATGTCGGGTTGAGCGTCTCCCGCGTGGGGGGGCAGGCTCAGATCAAGGCAATGAAGCAGGTGGCCGGAAACCTACGTTTGAGCCTGGCCCAGTATCGGGAGATGGAGGCCTTTGCCCAGTTTGGCACGGAGTTGGATAAGGCGACCCTGGCCCAGCTGGAACGCGGCCGGCGGCTGGTAGAGGTCTTAAAACAGGGGCAATATACGCCCCTGGATGTGGCCCTGGAGATAGCGATTATCTTTTGCGGGACAGAGGGCCTGCTGGACGACATACCCGCGGAGGGCATCGTGCGTTTCGAGCAGGAATTTATCCGGTTTATGAACGAGAAAAAACAGGGCGTCTTAAACGAGATAAGGGAAAAGAAGGTCTTAGACGACAACCTGCGCGTCGGGCTCAAACAGGCCGCAGAGGAGTTTAAGAAGGGGTTTGTTCGATGAGCAAGCCTGTGGTCTATCTCGATATCTGCGCTTTTAACAGGCCATTCGACGATCAGGCAAGCCTGGATATAAAGTTCGAAGCCGAGGCCAAGCTTTATATCCAGGAACGGATAAATAAAGGAGATCTTGAGTTAGCCTGGTCGTATATTATTGAATTCGAAAATGCGCAAAATCCATTTCCAATCAGGAAATATGCCATAGGGCAATGGAGGCGTATCGCCAGGTATAATGTTTGCGAAAATGATGGTCTTATAAAGAGGGCGATGGGTTTAACAAAGACAGGGTTAAAACCGAAAGATGCCCTGCATATTTCTTCTGCCATTGAGGCATCGGCAGATTATTTCATTACTACCGATAAAGGCATCTTGCGGAAGATGGAAGGAAATAAGGCAATAACAGTAATCGACCCTGTCGATTTCCTATTGAAAGCAGGAGGGTAGATGATTACGGATAACGAGGTGAAGAAAAGGGGTATGGAGATATTGATAAATGAGCTGGGAGAGGTTGAGGCCGAGCATTTCGTTGCATTGATAATAAAAGAACGTTTTGATTACACCGAGTGGCAAAAAGATTTATGGAAAGATGTTTCCGTTGCAACCTTAAGTAAACAGGCAATGAATTATGTTTCCAAACAAGGTGGTTGATAAGTGGCCGATATTCGCGATATAAAAGGACGCAGCGAGGGGATAAGAAAGATCCTCAAGGTTACCGCGGCAATGCAGATCGTGGCCGCCACGAAGCTGAAACGCGCGGAGCAGGCCGCCCTGGACAGCCGCGACTACCTGCGGGCGGCGCAGGAGCTGACGGCCAAGTTGTCCGCGGGGGAGGATAAGGCCGCAGAGAGGATTTTTCGTTCCCGTGGCGAGGGGCAAAAGACCTGTCTGGTTGCCGTCTGTTCCGACCGCGGGCTGTGCGGGAGTTTCAACAGCGCGGTATTCAGGAAGGCGGAGGGGTTGCGTTTGCCCGTAGGTTCCCCGGTTGTCCCCCTGGGGAAAAAAGCAATGGTCTATTTCCGCCGCAGGTCCCTGCCGGAGAAAAAGGACGGTTTCCGGCTGGTTACCGTTCGCCAGACGGAAAAGGGCTCTTCCCTGCGGCTGGGGCGCAATATCGCCGATTATCTCCTTAATGGGTTCAGGGCCGGGGAGATAGACCGGGTTTATATGGTGTATAACCGCTTTAAGCCCCATTCCCTGCCTCAGGCCATAACGCAAAAGTTGCTTCCCCTGGATGACCTCTCTGGTGAGGGCAGGGAGATGGCGGGGAAAGATGGCCGCGGTGGCGCGGCGCCTTCTTTGTATCTCTATGAGCCGCAGGGGGAGGAGCTGGTTTATGCCGTTTTGTCCGAGTATCTGTTTGCGGCGATAAGGACCGCGCTTTTGCAGTCTGCGGCCGCGGAGGAGATGTCGCGGATGCTCACGATGAAATACGCCACGGACAACGGCAATGAACTCCTGGGACAGCTGATGTTGCAATACCACAAACTGCGTCAGGCAAACATCACCCGGGAGATATTGGAGGTCGTGGGGGGGTAATTTATTTATGTCTCTTCGGATTGGCGATTGAATAATATCTCAGTCTTTTGGGACGGGCGAAGATCCATCCTGGAGACGAAGAGATTGTTTATTTTATGGATTTCAATGCGAATCGCGTCTCGTAGGGTATAACGGCCTAAGAAGGCTGGTTGATTTTTTTGTGTAGTGTCAAATAGAGCATAAGGCCTCCGAACCACGAGCATCGAGCGACGGCTGAACGTTGAAATGGGGTTAAATTTTGACAGAACCTGTTTTTTTTGAGAAAGGTGCAATCTATGAACACGGGAAAGGTTAAGCGGGTTATTGGGCCGGTGGTGGATGTGGAGTTTTCTCAGGGAAACCTCCCGGCGATAAACAATGCGGTCAAGATTGGCGGCGGAGAGGATGTCCTTTGCGAGGTGCACCAGCATTTGGGCGACAACCTGGTGCGTTGTATCGCCTTTAGCCCCACACATAAACTGCGACGCAATATGCCGGCGGAGGACCTGGCCCAGCCGATAACCGTGCCGGTGGGCGATTGCGCCCTGGGCCGGATATTCAATGTCTTGGGCGAGACTATCGACAACGGGCCAAAACTCGGCGCGGATGTCAGGCGCCTGCCTATTCACCGTCATCCCCCGCGCCTGGAGGAGCAGGATACATCGCAGAAGGTATTAGAGACGGGGATAAAGGTTATCGACCTTTTGGCGCCTTATCCCAAAGGGGGAAAGATCGGCCTGTTCGGCGGGGCCGGCGTGGGCAAGACGGTTATTATTATGGAGCTTATACGCAGGGTTGCTCAGTTCCACGGCGGGGTGAGCGTGTTTGCCGGAGTAGGCGAACGGACGCGCGAGGGCAACGACCTTTGGCGGGAGATGAAGCAGTCTAAGGTTATCGACAAGGCCTCTTTGGTCTTTGGCCAGATGAACGAACCCCCGGGGGCGCGTTTTCGCGTCGGGCTTACGGCCTTAACGATTGCGGAAAACTTCCGCGACCAGAGCGGCAAGGAGGTATTGTTGTTTATCGACAATATATTCCGTTTTGTCCAGGCCGGCAGCGAGGTCTCGGCCTTGTTAGGGCGGATGCCCTCGGCCGTAGGTTACCAGCCGACCCTGGGCACGGATGTTGCGGACCTGCAGGAACGGATTACCTCTACCAAACGGGGTTCGATTACCTCGGTGCAGGCGATCTATGTCCCGGCCGACGACTTAACCGACCCGGCCCCGGCCACGACATTCAGCCATCTGGATGCGACCACGGTCTTGTCGCGCAAGATAGTGGAACAGGGGATTTATCCGGCGGTCGATCCTTTGGATTCCACCTCCAAGATACTGGATGCGCAGATTATCGGCGAGGAGCACTATGAAACCGCGCGCGCGGTGCAAAAGGTCTTACAGCGCTACAAGGACCTGCAGGATATTATCGCTATATTGGGCATAGAGGAGTTGACCGAGGAAGACAAGTTGATCGTCGGCCGCGCGCGGCGAATTCAAAAGTTTCTCTCCCAGCCGTTTTTCGTCGCCGAGGAGTTTACCGGGATGCCCGGCAGGAATGTCCCGCTCAAGGATACGGTGCGGGGGTTTCGCGAGATCGTCGACGGTAAATACGACGAGGTTCCCGAGCAGGCATTTTATATGGCCGGCGGCATAGAGGATGTGTTGAAAAAGGCCGAGGCGATGAAATGAACAGATTTCCCGTAGAGATCATCAGCCCGGAGAAAAAGGTCTTTCAGGGCGAGGCAGAGTTTTTGGGGCTGCCGGGGAAGGAGGGGGAGTTGGGGATTACGCCCGGCCACATCCCGTTTATCAGCGCCCTTAAACCGGGAAAGGTAAAGTTGACCCAAAATGGCCAGGACCGTTTCTGGGACATATCCGGCGGGATGCTGCACATCTCGCGGGAGAAGACAACGGTATTGTTCAGGGAGAGCAGTGTGACACCGTAATGTTACAAAAGCTACATTGTCAGTTTCGTAACATTACAGGAGGAAAAAGGGCGGTTAGCTCAGCTGGTTAGAGCATCTGCTTTACACGCAGAGGGTCAGGGGTTCGAGTCCTCTACCGCCCAATAAAGCAGAACTCAGAGCTCAGAGCTCAGAAAAAGCAAAAGATAAAAAGTCAATTTAAAAAAGCAGAGCTAAGAGCTCTGAGTTCTGAGCTCTGAGCTCTGAGCTCTGCTTTTTAGGGGCCGTGGCCTAGTCTGGTTTATGGCGTCGCCCTGTCACGGCGAAGATCGCGGGTTCAAATCCCGTCGGCCCCGCCATTTATCCTCCTCAGGTGATGGCAGGGCATTGGATCATTAGGACAACAAATGCGACAATGCGGCCTAATGATCCAATGTTTAAATATTCAAGAAGAGGAGAGGCCGTGTATCAGAAAAAATAGCCAGGGGAATTATTTATTTATGGGCACCATTAGTGCATTTTTAACCACAAAGAGCGCAAAGAAAGATTAGAGCATTATTATCAACCCTTGACTTACAGCGCTTTGTTAATTTTCAGGCCAGTTTAGGCTCTTTGATATGCAGTAAGTCATAGAATTCATCCTGATGTTTATTCATCCCGGCATAGGCAATTTGTGAATTTATCCTCCTATTAACCATTGACTTACTAATGCGCGTTTATAAGCCGTCTTTTGCCCGTAGGCACGCGTTGCT
>JBHHYQ010000045.1:0-7875 GCA_046757595.1 Candidatus Omnitrophota bacterium | reverse complement strand
CCCTACGCGCATACTTGAGTTTGTTTTCGCCAGGGGCGGATTGCGCTGAAAACAATACTACGCATCCACCTTCGGCAAAGTGATAATTGGCGGAGGCGGGAGGATTCGAACCTCCGAGAACCTTGCGGCCCTTCCGGTTTTCGAGACCGGCGCACTAAACCAGACTATGCGACGCCTCCAGAAAGACAGAAGACAGAAGGTAGAAGACAGAGCGCAGAGAATAGGAACCTAACAACTACCCATCCCCTACCTGGTTGGGCTTTGCGAGCCGGGTTTGGGTTGATGGTAGCTGTTGTTGAATTCCAGGCCGGCCCCGGGAAATGCCTTTATGCGGAAAATCAGATAGATCGCCTCCCCGTATCCCCGGCGGACATTATAGGTAATATCCATCTGCCAGCAATGCAGGGTTTTGTATATCGTATATTCCTGTTCGCGCAACCCCCCGTTTTCCTTCTCCCAACGTTCGTAGACCTTGAACTTCCAGTCCGGGTTGAGGCGATAGGTAAGCTGGGTCGTAAACTGGTTGCTGCTTTCCCGCTGGTAACGATAGCCCAGGCCGAAGAAGAACTCATAGTCGTCAGTCCCCTTCTCCTCTTCCTTTTCCCCGGTAAGGGCCAGGTCGAAGTTGGCCGTGCTGATTACCCGCTTTTCCCGGTCGTATGTCGCATCCGTCTCGAACCTTACCCAGTTATATGGAATGGCCTCGAAATCGAATTTTACATCACCGAACTTCGCCGGACGAGGATAGAGCGTATAATCGCTGCTGGTGATAAACCGTATCAGGTCCACGGATTTGTCTCCCCGTTTGGTCTGTAGTTTATTCTCCAGCCCCAAAGACATGCTATGAGACTTACTGATGGAGTCTATCCCGTCGAAACCATAAAATTTGCTGTTGGGCGCCGTAGGGTCATGGACATAAGAATAGCGCAACGTAGGGGTGATGATATGGCGCAGGCGGTTGATATCCAGGTTAAAGGCATCGGTATAGAAATCGAATATGCGGTAAAATTTCGTGCTGATGTCTATGCCGCCGTAAAACACGCCCCGCACCGTCCCCTCGCTGCTGCTGTCTTTGTCCCGGTCGTAATAGGTCTGGCGCATCGCCACATAAGGGCTGGTCTCCAAAAATGCAACCTTCGTCGGGTAGGACAGCTTATTGTAACTGTCTATACGGTTCACATGGTTGGCGCTGTCCGAAGGAGAGGCCTGCTTTTGATTAAGACTGGCAAACTCCCAAGTCCCGCGATAATAAAGGTTGGTCTCGCCTATCTCAAGTCCTGAGATATCCCATTTAATCTGCGGCAACTTTTCCAACTCGGAAACAAACCTATTCGTCCTCTTTTGGAAAAGAGCCGTAAAGGAAGAAAACGGCATCAGGCGGGTATAGAGAACATAGGAACTGGTCGAGGCCCCCTTTTCGTTTTCCCGCCAGTAGTAATCGCTTAGAAAATCTCCGTCGCTTAAACGGTTGTATTCCGCCCGCACGGAATTGGCCTCGTCTATCTCCCACTGATGGCGCAGGCTTATCCTAAACCGCTCCCGCTCCGATGTCTTGCGATCCAAATTCTCTATCTCGTCGTCTTGCAAGACGGTCTTCCTGAATCTCCTGTTCAGCGCCTCCTTCCAGGGGGCCTTGGACTCTATCGATCTTTCGTTCATATAATAAGTGCGCAAAAAGCCCTCGCCGAACTTTTTCGTATCGTATTTGGTGTCCACGCCCCAGGCAAAGTCCTTGCGTTCGCGGTAATCCAGATGAACCCGTCCATACAGCCCCTCGTTAAAATAATACCTCCAGGCGCTCAACATATATACGCCCCAGGGCTTATACATCCCGGGCATAACCGTAACCTGGGGACGGCTGTCACTCAATATGTGCACATATTTGGGGATATGCATCAGGGTAGAACTAAAAACCTTAAAATTCAGGTTATGCGCCGTCATCTTCTCCCCCATAAAAAAATCCATCCTGCGGGCCTTAAAACGATAGTGCGGCCTTTCCCGGTCACAGGTAGTAAAATACCCCTGATACAACACCAGCTCATTTTGCGATACTTTATCTATTCTTTTCGCCCGGCCGTATATCGGATCGGACAAAACATGGGCATCAAACATCGTCCCCTTTTTGGTGTCCAGATTATATTCCATCCTCTCGGCCAGGATTACCCCGCCCTCATCTTCCAATTTTACATTGCCCGTGGCATAGGCATCTTTGGTTGCCTTATCGACGATAACCTTATTGCAGTTCAGGCGCGCCCCCTTGTGAATAATAACCACATTGCCTTCGGCGACAATCTTGTTTTCTGAGCCCACGAACTCCACCCTGTCCCCGTCGACAATTATCGCCTCCTCTTGCGCGAAACAAAAAGACAAAAGACAAAAGACAAAAGACAAAAGACAAAAGACCATCCGCAGGATAGCCTTCGGCCTTCGGTCTTCGGTCTTTGGTCTATCCCTCCGTTCTCTGCCTGACATATACCCCTGCCCCAATAAGCCCGGCATCGTCGCCTAACCTTGCCCGGACAATCTTAACCCTGTCTTTGGCCGGAGACATCGCCCGTTTGCGGATAACATCCCTGACAACGGAAAAAAGCGTCTCTCCCGCGGCAGAAACCCCACCGCCGATAACGATACGGTCAGGGTTGAAAAAATTTACCACCCCGCACAAGGCCAGGCCAAGATGCTCACCTATATCCCGCCAGACTGCTATTGCCTTTATATCTCCGACTACTGCCTTTTGGCTCAATCCCGGAAGGTCGATATCTCTCCATATCTTCCTTGCCTTGCGGATTATCCTCGCATTGCCGACATAACTCTCCAGGCAACCCCTGGCGCCGCATCCGCATTTCGGCCCCCGGCTGCTTAAGGGTATATGGCCTATCTCGCCGGCAGAAAAACTCGAGCCGCGATAAAGGCTGCCTCCGACGACTATCCCCCCGCCCACGCCCGTGCCTAAGGTCAAACAAACCATATTGCCCGCCCCGCGCCCCGCGCCGCGATAAAGCTCCCCCAGAGTAATAAGATTTACATCGTTATCTATGCGCGCGGAAATCCCGATGCGTTTTTTGATAACTGCCGCCAAGGCGACATCCCTCCATCCCCGAATATTGGGCAGATAATAAACAATACCCTTTCGGGCATCCACCGGCCCGGGCAGGCCCATACCTATGCCGCAGACATCTCTCCTCTTTAACCCGCGGCCCGACAATAAATCGTCAACGGCACAGGATAAAAAGTCCAACAACCGTTCCCTGTTTATGATCTTCTTCGTAGGGGAGACAACCCGGCCTTTGATATGCAGGGCATCATCCAACAGGCCAATGCGGGTATTCGTCCCCCCCAGGTCTATGCCGATAATCCACCTTTTTGCTGTCATAGGAATGATGATCGGAATGAAAAGACAGACAGACCAGCCCAACCTATGAGGGGTTAACCTAGTCCGGCTATTTGTTATGCGAAAGGGCCATCGTCAAAAAGCTGCGCAACTGCCGGGAACGCACAGGATGCCTTAGCTTCTTCAATGCCTTAGCCTCTATCTGCCGTACCCGCTCGCGGGTTACACGAAAGATACGCCCCACATCTTCTAATGTATGAGTAGGGCCGTTATAAACCCCGAAACGCAATATCAATATTTTCTTTTCCCGTTCATTGAGGCCGTTCAACACCGAATGAATTTCGTCTTTTAACATCGACTGCAAAGTAGCGTTGGCCGGCGATACCGCCTTTTTATCCTCGATAAAATCCCCAAATTTGGTATCTCCGTCATCACCTATGGGCGTCTGAAGAGATATCGGTTCTTTGGCAATTTTCATAATACTCTTTATCTTATCCAAAGGAAGCCGTATCTTTCGGGAGATCTCCTCAGGGCGCGGTTCCCGGCCATTTTCCTGGACAAACACGCGGGAAAGACGGATAATCTTATTAATCGTCTCCGTCATATGAACCGGTATCCTAATCGTGCGCGCCTGGTCGGCGATAGAGCGGGTAATCGCCTGTCTTATCCACCAGGTGGCATAAGTAGAAAATTTATATCCCCGCTTGTATTCGAATTTTTCCACGGCCCGCATCAGGCCGATATTTCCCTCCTGAATCAAATCCAGGAACGTCAAACCCCGGTTGGTATATTTTTTGGCAATGCTTACCACCAATCTCAAGTTCGCCTCCACCAACTTTTTCTTTTCGCGGGTAAACCGCGCCTGGGTTATTCTAATCTTCCTTAATATGTCCTTCATCTTGTTCTCGGGAACACCAAATCCCCGAATAATCTTCTGTCTCTCTGTCTTCAATTTTCCAATCCTTCCACGCAAAGACAACCGACGGGCGCGATTTATTTGTTTTTCTATATCTAAAATAGAGACAAAGCAAAGGCTTAAAGATTTAACGACATTTTCAACAACCGAGGTAAGGAAATTCAACTCCAAAAATAAAGATAGCGCCTTATCCGGGCTACGTGTAAGCTTAATTCGACGAAACACGCGGGATAACCTGCGATAGGCCAATTCTTTTTTATGCCCTATCTCGTCTTTGAATAATTCTTCCATATTCAATTCCCGCTTCAATGCCCTTTCTATAATCGATAATAATTCACGACGGGCAAATTTCGTAGAAAGCACTGTCCGCTTAAATTTATTTTCTGTCTCTTCGATTTTTTTGGCCAAAAATATCTCTTCATCGCGGGACAACAAAGAAATAGCCCCCATTTGCTTAAGATACATCTTGACCGGATTGTCCAGAGACGGTGGCTTTTCTGCCGAAACCTTTGCTGCCGGGCGGCTATCATCGATATGAGCTGTTTCTCCGGACGTTTTATACCTCTCCTCGGAATCGACGATTTGAATATCCTCGTTGCCCAAAAGATCAAACACCAAATCGAGATCCTGAGGAGAAACGATATCATCCGAGAGGAGATCGTTTACTTCGTCATAAGTCAAAAACCCCTTCTGCTTTCCACGAATGATTATCTTTTCCAAATCCTGCTTTATCGTTATCTTGCTCATTTTATAACCGAACCTTTCCGGAATACATTTTTTCTTCTTTGCTCAATCGATTGAATTCTTCCAATAAACGATTCAATCCCTCCTCATCGTTTTTTTTCTGGGCATCTTTTATTTCCCGAAATACTCGCCCCTTCTCCGACTTTATGGCCTCTTTTTTCAGGCGAAGAATGCATTCTTTAACCGCCCTGTCCTTATCCA
The DNA here is from genome assembly GCA_046757595.1 of Candidatus Omnitrophota bacterium. GTDB lineage: Bacteria > Omnitrophota > Gorgyraeia > Ghiorseimicrobiales > Ghiorseimicrobiaceae > JBHHYQ01. The sequence continues at coordinate 2,683 of JBHHYQ010000045.1, read as the reverse complement.
CTACCGGCTCATCCATCGCGCTCAGTTTGCACACCAAGGCATATGTCTGAGGATCGCTAAAATAACTCCCCAATTTATCCGGAGTTATCCTCAAACCATCCTGATTTAAATTCAATATTGTTTTAGCAATATGCCCTAATTGCCGATCGCGAAACTCATCTCCGGAAATCAATTCCCCGACCTTAACGATTAAAGATTGCTCACGCAGCATAAGGCTAACCAACAGGCGTTCGAATGCCGGGGCATCATCTCGCAAAGAAGAAAACCTATCCTGCGACAGTCTATTGCCTTTGTCGAAATTTCTTTTTTGTTTAATCCGCTCCGCCTCCGAAAATAACACATTTTCCGGCAAAGAAAATTCCTGCGAAATACGAGTTATATACTCGGATCTAATCAGGTTGTTGTCGAACTTGTTTATCGTCTGCAACATCTCATCGATAATTCTGGCCTTTTGTTCCGTGTCTCTTCGATCATAACGTCTAAGCAAAAAATCGAGTTTATAATCGAACAGGTTTCGGGCGCTGCCTATTTTGCTGCGAAAACTATCTACGCCAAACCTGCGCACAAACGAGTCGGGATCCAACCCCTCCCCCAAACTGACAACCCTAACACTCATCCCTTCTTCCACAAGCAAATCCAAACTACGCAAGGTTGCCGCCTCTCCCGCCGGATCGCTGTCATAGACCATTAACACATTATTGGTATAACGTTTAATCAAGCTTATCTGCCAGGTAGTCAGGGCCGTACCTAAAGAAGCGACAATATTTTTTACTCCCAGTGAATAAGGAAGGATGAAATCCAGATACCCCTCCACGACGATACAAAAGTCGTTTTGTCTTATGCTTTCTTTAGAAAAATTAAGCCCGTATAGATTTCTCCCTTTGATATAAAGCGGGGTTTCCGGAGAATTGATATATTTCGGCAGGCTATCATCGAGAACACGGGCGCCGAAGGCGATAACATTGGAACGGACGTCGAATACGGGAAATATCAATCGGTTGCGAAAACGATCATAAAATCTCCCCCTGTCTTTACCAACCACCAAACCCAACCGGTCGCTTAAAGCAGGATTCGCCTTTTTTTCGCGAAGGTATCGCAGGAGGCCATCCCATTCGGCCGTAGCAAAACCCAGGCGCATATCCTTTATCAGGCTATCGGTAACACCACGTTTTTTAAAATACTCTTTGGCCCGTCCGGAAATTTGAGGATTACAAAGATTACGGTGGTAAAAAAACGAAGCAGCCTCATTAACATCGTAAAACCTTGTCTTTGTTTCTGCATTATCCCGGCCGCAAGAGGCCTTGATCTCGACCCCCACCCTTTTGGCTAAGGTCTGCGCCGCTTCGACAAACCCCATCCTTTCGTATTGCATCAAAAAGCCGAGGCTGTTTCCGCCGGCGCCGCAGCCGAAACAATGATATATCTGCTTATCCGGGCTAACGACAAACGAGGGTGTCTTTTCCTGATGAAACGGACAAAGCGCCCTTAGGTTGCGCCCGGCCCGTTTCAAAGGAATGTAAGCCGACACCGTGTCTACGATACTTGCCCTGTCGAGGATATCTTCTATTGTCTGGCGGGGTATGGCGGGAGACATTTATCTTTTTATCCTCTTAAACCCAGAGGCGGAAACGATATTCAACGAACTGTCTTTATCGATAATGCTGTCTAAAAGAAGATTCAGCCCCAAATTATCCGAGCTAATATGCCCGGCGATTACGACATTGATATTTTCCTTCTTGGCGCTGTTGAAATGTTCTTCGCTTAAGTGCATAGCGATAATCGTGCTGACCCCAGCCGCGGCCAAACGGGAAAACATCTCTTTGGAGCCCTCGGTCCCCCCGGTCATATCCACGAATATCTTTCCGCATTTCCTTTTTTTATCGCCCAAAAGAATAGTCGGCCCGGATTTATTCTGCGCGGCGTATTTATATTCGGGGACATCGTTCAATATCTCTATAATCTCTCCCACGGCGCGAGGGCGCTTTTCCTCCATCAATTTATTGAGATAAGTGGTAACACAATTGTCCGCCGGGGTATGAATACAGGCAAAATTCAGTCCCAATAACCTGGCGGCATCCATAGGCCGCATATGGTTTGCCGCGGATACGCGCCGGCCAACCTGCCCCATACGCTCCAGGGTCAACCCCTCAGCCACGCTTATCGGCACCCCAAGGTTGCCGATAATATCACCTTGCATACGCATCACTTCATAAAATCCGGCATAGGCGTAGCCCTGGGGATGATGGGAGAGGACCAGATCTATTTTAGCCCCTGCGTCGTTGAGGCGCGCCGCGAGTAAAAGTTCCGGGGTCTCCATATCCACGCCGACAAAGACATTTTTTATCTCGCTGTCTCTGTCGCCGTTCAATATCCGCGTATCGGCATAGGGATTGACCAACAGATCCATATTGAACTCTTTCTTTTTGTCTTTATCCAGCTGTTGGTAGTCTTTGTTTACTTGTGACAGCTCCTTCTCTACCGCGCCCCTGCCCCGTGGATCGTTTTCTATCCCTATGTCTATTGCCCGTTGATATAACTTCCCTAATTTCATTATCCCTCCCAAATTATTACCCCTTAACTTACTAATATACGATTTAGAAGTTAGAATTTTGCCCGTAGGCAAGGCGCGCGACGCATCCTATCGTCCGGGTACCCCGCGGGGGATCCGGACGAACAGGACGGG
>JBHHYQ010000044.1:0-7882 GCA_046757595.1 Candidatus Omnitrophota bacterium | reverse complement strand
ACAAGCAACAGGCTACAGGCTACAGGCTACAGGCTGAAGCCTGAAACCTACAGCCTGCCGCCTGAAGCCTGAAGTCTGAAACATAAAAAATCCCCCGCCTCCGAAGGCCTCGGAGAACGGGGGATTTTTTATACAACATATTCCCACGACCTTAGAATGCCACGGTCATCGTGGCTATGGCCTGGCTTGCCGTGTCTCTATTTTCGTTGGCAAAGGCCTCGCCGGGTATAAACCAACCCAGGTTCAACCCAAACTGCACATCCTCGGTGTAGTCATAGATGAAGTCCAGGTCGATTTCGTTGCCCAACCCCTTTTTGCTGGTAACCTGATACTGCTGGCCACCGTTAATCCCAGTCAGGGTATACCAGGTACCTTCGGTACTGGTCAATGCCCGGTCCAGGCCGATGTTGTAATAATTGGCCTTGATCGTCAAATCATCGACAATCTCAGGCTTGATGCTGCCGTTGAGATTGAAGAAGTTGGCATTGGAATACCCTAAGATCTTGTTGAAGATCGTGCCCGAGGCCTGGTTCTCGAACATCGGGTCCCAACCGCGATAATTCCCGGAGGTGTCGGTCTTGTCCCCGGAAAGGTGGGTATAGGAAAACCCTAAAGTCGGGCTGTTGGCCACACCATCAAACACATAGTCGGCGATGATCTGCAGGGCCCAGGCATCGACATTGAGCAGAGAGTTCAGGGCCCGGTTGGGCGACTGGTTAGGATTGTGCACCGCGCTGTAAACACGGGTCCCCACCTGGTAGGCGCCTTCGGCCTGCAGGGTCAGGTTGTCTATTATATCGTTGCAGACCGACCTTAGGCCGATAGTAGACAGCCTGTCGCCTCTGGCCGATTGAACACCGCTGCCGTCATTTACACCGGTGTTTGTCCCGGCAGTTCCCGGCTTCCTGTCCCGCAGCCAAAAATATGCCTCAACCGTATGGTCTTCGTTAAGGGCATAATTGGCGTTTACGCCGTAGAGGTTGATGTCATCGGCGCGGTTGTTGGTATTCTCGTCTACCTTGGCATAGACCAGGTCCAGGGTCAATGGCTGGTCCGCCACACTATAATCCAGGGTCGCCCGCAAGGCATCGAAGGACTTGCGCGCGCTCAGGTCGCCCAGGTCGCCCACAGCCCCCTGTGTCCCTACCAGAGAAGAGGCCGTAGAGGCCGTGCCGTTGGTATCCACATCGCCAACAATCAGGTCATTGCCAAAGTGCAGCTCCTGGCGACCAATAGTCAGGGTCAAAGGAGAATAAAACATCTCCTTTAATGTGGCATAGGCCAGGTCGATGTTTAAATCACTATCTGTAGTATTGCCTGTTCCGGTTCTGAGCGCCCCACTCTCCTGATCCCACACCCGCTCGTTGAGCAAGCGCACAACCAGGGATACATTGTCCGTCAACTCCGCATCCAACCTTACGCGGGCAATGGAAAGGAACAAGTCCTGGTTGGAGTTGATGCCACCGGCTCCTTTTACGATATTCGGCGAATCCGTGCTCCCCAGGGCAAAGTTGAACCTGTCCACGGCCTGAACCTTCAAATCCCCACTCACCTTAACATTCTGAACCGCGGCATAGGCCGGCACAGTCAACGCCAGGGCCAATACCGCCGCCCCTACCTTCAATACGTTTTTACCCATTTATCCCTCCTTTTGGTTAAATATACTCACACCTGATATGTCAACCGGGGGCAACCACATCTCCCCGAAGATTACCTTATATATATCGCCATCGGCAAACCGACAACCTTTCGATAACCCCTTGTCTTATCCACCTCCTTTCCCTACCCGGACTAAAAGTTGCCTCCGATGTATTCCGGCAAACAGCACCACCCACAAACAACTATTGCTTAAATTTACCAAAAAAAGGCGATCTTGTCAAGTATTATTTTATATTTTTTTGGAGAGCGCGATTTTATCTCCAGATAAAAATCCCCGGGCAAGTTATCGATGATGCGAGTGAATATACACGCATTAAAAAATCTTACTTTTTCTCAACCTGTCTTTGCCATAAAGCCTGGAACGGCGATATCTTTTATTAAGAATATTCCCCACGATGATTATCGCCTGACGCCTGATATTTGCCTCTTTTAGTCTAAGCGCAATATCGGAAAGCGTCCCGGATATCCGCAGTTCATCCGGCCGGGAAACCCGGCTTACTACGATTACCGGAGTTTCTTGTTTATATCCGCCGGCGATCAATCTTTTGGCAACCCCGTTTATATTTTGCGCGCTCAAAAAGATCGCCATCGTCGCCCTGGCCTGCGCCAGTTTGGACAAGTCTTCTTTAGGGGGGACCCGAGTGCGGCCGGAAAGACGGGAAAGGATAACCGTCTGGGATACGCCGGGCAATGTCAACTCCTGTCTTAAACCCGCGGCCGCAGCCTGATAACAACTTACCCCCGGAACGACCTCGCAATCGATGCCCTGCCTAAGGCACCAGTCCATCTGCTCCTGTATTGCCCCGTATATACAGGGATCGCCGCTGTGAAGCCTGACTATCAACTTATTTTTTCTGCGCCACTTTTCCATAATCGCAAATATTTCTTCCAAAGACATCCGCGAAGAATCATATCTTGCCGCCGCCGAGGCAATATCGACGACATCTTGGCTGACCAAAGAACCGGCATAAATAATAATATCAGCCCTGCGGATTATCCGACGGGCCTTAACCGTCAACAAATCCGGGTCTCCCGGGCCGGCGCCAACGAAATATATCTTATCGGGTTTTAGCGGCTTCATTGCGTTTAAGGGATTTTATGATAATCACCGACAAATACCCCGCCTTCTTATTCTTTAAAAAAGAAAGATTCCGCAGGATATGTTCGTCGGGGCGCCCCACGCGGCTAACCAATATAGCGTTGCGCAGGAGACGGCGACGGCGCAGATAATTTATTACCCGGTCAATCCCCGCCCCCAACTTCATCAATACAACGGTATCGAAAGCGGACAAAATCCCATCCAGGTCCTCGATATTATCCGGCAGAGGCAAGATAGCCAGCCTTTCTTCTCCCCGCGCAAGAGAAACATTGGCCCGGGCCGCGGCGGCATTAAAAGAAGATATGCCCGGGACCGTCTCTACACAAACCGCGGGGAAATCTTTTTGTAAGGCATCGAAAAGATAAATATAAGTGCTATAAATAAACGGGTCGCCGATAGTCACGAATGCCGCAGATAACCCTTTGTTTAGTTCCCGAAAGATCCGCTGCCCGGCCCGGCGCCACCCCTGCCTGAGCCTAACTTTGTCCCGGGTCATAGGAAAGACCAATCGAACGACCTTTGGGGATGAGCCTATAATACCCTCGATAATCGAACGGGCATAAGACAGCCCATCCCCGGAGGCGCAGGGCGTAAATATTATATCTACCGCCCGCAAAATACGCCTGGCCTTTATACTAATCAGGCCAGGGTCGCCGGGGCCGACCCCGATACCGTAAAGCTTGCCCCTGGGCAACTTTCCCGAAGCCATAAAATATCCCCCCAAATTATTCCCTGGCCTAATCGATAATCCCCTTGGTCGAAGGCACTCCTTTTCTTAACGGATCGAAAGAAGATGCCTGGCGCAGGGCAACCCCCAGGGCCTTAAATATTGCCTCGAATAGATGATGCGTATCCATCTCTTTACAGGCAGACAGGTATTCTATGAATAAATTCATCTTGGTATTCTTGGTCAACGCCTCTAAAAACATCCTCAGATCGCCGCAAGACAGGTCCAGGTTTTCCTTAATATCGTTTTTCGCCAATGGGGCATACCAGACAAAACAATCCCGCCCCCCCAAATCCAAAGAAACCCGGGCCAGGACCTCGTCCATAGGCAAAGAAGATGCGGCATACCTTTTTATCCCCGAATAATCCCCCAGGGCCGCCTTGAACGCCCGGCCTATGCTAATCCCCAAGTCCTCTACGATATGGTGCCTGAGGTCGCCCTTTGCCTTAATAGTCAAATCGAATAAACCGTGAAAGGCAAATAAACCCAACAGGTGATCCAGCGATTCGAACCCAGTGGATATATCATAATTCCCCGCGCCGTCGATTACCAACTTCCCCGTTATATCCACCTCGTTGGTCTTGCGCCTTATCGATTCCTGCCTTATGTTCATTATCTTCTCCTTAAGTAGCGCGCTGCGAAATTAAACCGAAGACCGAAAAGCAAAAAACAAAGATCCCCAAGAACCGAGAACCGAAAAAGGAAAACCGAGCACCGAGCACCGAGAAAGGAGAACCGAAATCAGTGCCCCGGTGACCCGGTGACCCGGTGACCTTTTACTTGTGACCCGGTGACTCGGTGACCTTTTTACTGGTGACTCGGTGCCCCGGTGACCTTTTTTGTCTCATTAAGCTTCACAGCGCGCTAGCAAACCTCACTTTTACGGAATCCAAATGCCTGGCCAACCCTTCGATGCCGGCAAGTTTCTCCAAAGGGGCGCGGACATTCTCCAGCGCCTTACGGGAATAAGAGACAATATGGCTGGACTTGACAAAGGCAGACAAAGACAACCCGGAGAAAAATCTTGCCGTTCCCGTGGTCGGGAGGACATGGCTTGGCCCGGCCACATAGTCTCCTACGGCCACCGGGGTAAAATCTCCCAAAAATATCGCCCCGGCATTATCTATCGAGCTTAGTATCTTTCGGGGATTCTTGAGCATTATCTGCAGGTGTTCCGGGGCAATACGGTTGGCAACCTCGACTGCCTCGTCGAGATTCTTGACCAAAACGATATAGCCGCAAGGCCTCTTTTTATCCAGAGCCGACCCGGATAAACGCCCCTTTACTTCTTTGGCGACACTTTTACTCGTGGTGACCAATATCGCCAATCCAAAGTTATGCTCGGCCTGCGCCAGGAGGTCGGAAACGAGATAATCGATATTCGCCCGGCGCCCGGCGATAATCACCAGCTCCGTAGGCCCAGCCACCATATCTATATCCACCCAACCAAAGGCCTGCCGTTTGGCCTCGGAGACATAAAAATTCCCCGGGCCGACAATCTTGTCTACCGCAGGGATAGTCTTTGTCCCAAAGGCCAGGGCGGCTATGGCCTGGGCCCCGCTTATCTTATATATCTCGCGCACCTTCAGCAGGTCGGCTACTACTAATATATGGGGATTGATATTGCCGTTTTTGCCTGCCGGACTGGCCAAGACAATGCGCCGAACCCCGGCTATCTTGGCCGGCAAGACCGTCATATACACGGAGGAGACCAAAGGAGCCGTGCCCGCCGGCACATAAACCCCAACCTTATCCAGGGGGGTTACCTTCTCCCCCAGGATTACCCCCTCGCCGCTCTTTGCCCTCCAGGACTTTTTGATCTGCCGCTTGTAAAACCTGTGCACATTATCTATCACCAGCTTCAAGGTCGATACGAAATCCGGGCTGATATTCTGATAGGCCCCGCTTATCTCGGCCTGCGTTACCCGCAGCTGTTTGGGGGTAAACTCGACGCGGTCAAAACGGCGAATATACTTCAACAGCGCATAATCGCCGGAACTGCGCACATCATCCAATATGCGCCGGACGATCTTTTCCGTGCGTTTCCTGCGCAGTATACGACGACAACAAATATTCTCCAACTCCCGCGAGTTCAGGGAACGAATTATCTTCATCGGTTTACTCCCCGGATAGCATCCTTGCGACAACCTGCCTTATCTTTTCCTCCCCCGGCCAGGCCTTATCTTTTACTCCGCCCTGCGCCAGGTCCGGCCTGCCGCCGCCTTTTAACCCCAACTCGGCAATGATCTTTTTCGCATCGCAACCCCCGGCAATCAACTGCGAAGAGATGCGCAAGACAAACAATCCTCTGCCGCAAGACAAGTTAAAAAGAAAGACCGCCCCCGGCAAAGACATCTCTTGCATAACCATATCCGCGGCCATACGGATATGGCCGACATCGGAAAACTCTACGGAGCAAACGACGATCTGCGCACCATTGGCATCGCGCCCTCCTCTTAACAACACAGGGATATCTTTACGGAATAACTTCAGCTCCAGTTCCCCAATCTTTTTTTCCATATCCCTACCCCGGGCCAACCTCGCCTCTATCTCCGCGCGGATGCGCTCCCGGGGCGCGGCCAAACTATGTCTCAGATATTCCAATACCTCGCCATCCTCCTTGATGCGGCGATAGGCAAACCTCCCGCTGACGGCCTCGATACGGCGCACCCCCGAGGCCACGGCCGACTGGGATATTATCTTAAACAGCCCCACTCCCGAGGCATTATCCAGGTGGATGCCGCCGCACAATTCCCGGGAACACTCCCCTATAGTCACCACGCGCACCAAATCCGCATATTTATCGCCGAAAAATGCCAGCGCTCCCAGCTGCCTTGCCTTGTCCAACGACATCCGTTGTTTGGCGATAGGCATACCTGCCAAGGCATAGTCATTTACCAATTCTTCCACGCGCGACAGCTCATCCCGGCCCAGGGCCTTAAAATGCGAGAAATCGAAACGTAGGTACTCTGCGCAGACCAATGACCCCTGTTGGCGAATATGCCCGCCTAATATCTCACGTAACGCCGACTGCAACAGATGGGTAGCGGTATGGTTACGGGCAATATCCCTGCGCCTTGACATATCCACGGCCGCGGTAACGACATCCCCGGCCCGCGGGCAGGCGCCTTCCTTAATATAGTGGACAATGGCCCGGCCGGCCTTCTGCGTATCGCAAACTATCGCCTGGCCAAACTTTCCGCTGATTACCCCGGTATCGCCTACCTGGCCCCCGGCCTCGGCGTAAAAAGGCGTGCGCTCCAGTATAATCGCATCCCGGCCTTTCTCTTTTCCGCAAAATAATACCTTTGCCTGCAAACTATCCTGTTCATACCCGGAAAATTCCGTAACGAACTCACCGTAAGGGCTTCGGGCTAAATCGAATACATCCCCGGACAACCCGCTGGATTTGCGAGAAAGGTCTCGTTGGCGAGACATCATCGCCTGCAGCGCCGGCTTATCGAAAAACACACCCTTTTCCTCCAGTAGCTCGGGAGAATAACCATAGGTATCGTAAAGGGCAAAGGCCTCTTTTGGGCCAAGGCTTTTCCGTCCGGCGATAATCCTTTCTCCTTCGGCCAAAGTAACGATACACCTCTCTTCTTCGAACTTGATGACCGCGGCGATGTTTTCCCGTTGCGCCGATAGCTCCGGATAGGCCCCCTGCATCGCGCGGCAGACCGCAGGGGCCAGCTTATACATAAATGGTTTATCGCCGGCTGCCCCCCTGCCTTTTATGAATACCCTGCGGATAAGCTTGCGAACGACATAGCCGCGCCGTTCGTTGGAAGGCGCCACCCCGTCGCAGATAGCAAACACCACGGCGCGAATATGGTCGGCGATCAAGTTGACGACCTCCTGCTTTGTCTCCTGCCCCTCCAGGCAACGTCGGATCTCGCTTATTATCGGGACAAATATATCTATGTCGAAATTGGAACCCTTTCCCTGAAGGACCGCAGCCATCCTCTCCAGCCCCATACCCGTATCGATATTTTTCTGCGGCAAAGGCCTCAAAGCCTTGCCCTGGCGATCGAACTGCGTAAACACGAGATTCCATATCTCTATAAATCTGGGGCAATCGCAGGCCGGAGAACACCCGGGACGACCGCAGCCCACCCCCGGCCCCTGATCGTAGAATATCTCCGAGCAGGGCCCGCAGGGGCCGTCGGGGCCCTGGTTGACGGCATCTGCCGGCCAGAAATTATCTTTGTCTCCCAGCTTAATAATCCGCTGCGGGGGCAATTTTATATTATTGCGCCATATATCGTAAGCCCGGCTATCGTCTTTATACACGGAAGCCCAGAGCCTGTCCGCGGCGATCCCCAAGGCATCGACAAGGAATTCCCAGGCCCAGGCAATGGCCTGGGGCTTGAAATAATCGCCGAAAGAAAAATTCC
>JBHHYQ010000043.1:0-7894 GCA_046757595.1 Candidatus Omnitrophota bacterium | reverse complement strand
TGCCCCTTGAGAAAAGGATACTTCGTGCCCACGAGTATCGCCGCCTCCTGATTGTTCAAGGTCAATATGCGCGGGGCCGAGAGGGTATTGGTGTTCACATCTTCTTCCAGGGCGTGCATAATTACCTCAAACTGCGTCCCGGTCAGCTTCTTGTAAAGGAATTCCATCCCGGTATTGAAGGGGTCGGTTGCGGCTATACCCGTAGCCTTGGCCCCGAACACGGAAGGAGATGTCTGGTTGCCCAAGACATGCCCGCCGAACTTGGCCGTGGCCTCGCCGGCATTATTCTTGGCGGCATCAACCAAAGATATGGTAGAAGATTCGGCCCCGGATGAACCCGTGGCCCAATCCAGGCCCAGGTCGCGCAGCCTGTCCTGGTTAACCTCCATTATCCGGGCATCGATTAATATCTGTTTGGGCATCACATCTATCTCTTCCAACACCTGCTCTATGCTATCTAAGACCGGGCGGACATCAGTAACCAGCAAGACCTTGGAGCGGGATATCTGTCCCTGTTTTATCCTTTCCCGCTTGCTCTGATCGTCCATCGTGCCGAACTGCCAACCGGACTGCCCCGTGCTTTGCAAAACGGTTATCTTGCCGCGCTCGGACAACAACGAGCTTAATGTCGCGGCAACATCCGAGGCATCCAGGTATTTCAAATTAAAGACCCGGGTCTCTATAGACTGGGTCTGGGAAAACTCCGCCTCCAACTTCTGTTGCTCGGCCAACTTTTCCAAAAGATCGACGATAATAATGCTGCCCTTCTTCACATAACCAAAGCCATAGGTCTTGACAATCGTATCCAGGGCCTCGTTCCAGGGCACATTATCCAACCTTATAGTTACCAGGCCGGCCACCTCCGGGCCGGAGACGATATTAACCCCGCTTTTCAGGGAGATAATCCGCAAGACATTGCGGATATCCGCATCCTTGAAGTCCAGGGTAACATTGGGGGTGTCTGCGGCTACGGCAACCTCTTCTTTCCCAGCCGCATCCCCTTCTTCCATAACGTCGCCTGCGGCCGTCCCCGCATCCGGTTCATCCTGGGCGAAAACCGGAAAAAACAGAGGGCAGAAGACAAAAAACAGAAGACAGAAAAAAAGGCGCATCTCCGCCCTCCGCCCTCCGGCATCTGCCTTCCGACATCTGTCTTTCGACCTCCGGCCTCCGACCTCTGACTTTCGATCTTTCATCACTCCTCCTCGGTTTCCAAAGACATCTCGCTAATCTTATCCCCTTTCAACACAATTACCTTGTCTGCGTAAATTTCCAATATCTTCACTCCGCCAATGGTCTCTCCAATCTTCAATATCTCTCCGTCGACAATTGCCAAAGACTGGCCTTTATCGCGGTCATAAATAATACCCTCTAATTTCATCTCCTGGCCTCTCTCTGCCGGGCGCAGGTTACGGATCAACCCTTTGCTGGTCACCAAAGGGATCATCGGATCCCGGCGGCCTTGGGCCTGATAGACAAAATTATCTTTATCGCCGTCTTTTTTCCGGGCGAAAACCGGAAAAAACAGAGGGCAGAAGACAAAAAACAGAAGACAGAAAAAAAGGCGCATCTCCGCCCTCCGCCCTCCGGCATCTGCCTTCCGACATCTGTCTTTCGACCTCCGGCCTCCGACCTCTGACTTTTGTCCTCTCATTGTCTCACCACGATCTCGATAGTCATCTTTACGGGATACTTAAACGGGGGGTCGTTTACGGAACGAATATCGAAATCCGCTATCCTAATATATTCCTTGGCCCCCTGTAGCCCCTCCATAAACATGCCTAGATTATGATATCCGCATTTTAAATTCAGGGTTATCGGCAATTTGAAATATTTTCCGCCCTGTTTATCATCGGCCGTCTTTTTGGCCAAAGAAGCCGGGGTTATCTGCATAAGCCTCACCCCGGCATCCTGGGCAATCCGAGACACCTTGCTTAAAAATAAGGGGATTTTTTTCTGCGAGACTATTTTATGTTGTTTGTCGATGATTCCCGCAGACAGGCTTTCCTGCTCCTGTTGCAGATTTTTCCGCGCGGAGATATTTTTTTGGGCAGCATAAAAATCCTGCTTTAATTTATTGATTCGAGGGGCCATCTTGCCTAATTCCGACAATTGCCCCCCCAGGACAAAAACGAGGTCCAAAACCAAAACTATCGCCGCGATAATCAGGGGTCGGGCGTATTTTTTATCTTTGAGAAAAGATAAGTCCATTTGTCTGAATAAAACCCCGCAGCCGGGGCCTGCGTTGAATTTTACGAAATCCGAACCGGAATTATTTCGCCTTCTTTTTCAATACTCCCTTAATGGAAAAATCAATAATCTCCACCCCGGACAAATCCTTACGGACGATAGAAATTATATCCAAATTATCGAAAGATTCCCGAAATATCGCCTCTTCTCGGACGTCATGCAAAAAATCGTTCAATATTTCCACTTCATTTCCGGAGATTACTAATATCGAGGCGCGGATATCCAAAAGGCCATGTATAACCTGTATTGATTTAAACCAGGCTGTTTTTGGTAAAAGCGCGCCCAACCTATACCAAATTTGCGGCCAGTCCGGCAAAGTGACGGCGACCAATCCGCCGATAATGGCATCTCTGTTACGCAAAGATGAGATATCTTCGTTCAACCGCGAAACCCGGGTATTTTCTTCGGAGATATTCGACCATTGCCTTTTTAGTTTTGCTGCCTCCTTCTTGCGCGCCGCCACTGTCAAAAACAAAATGATATGCGCGCAAACAAGAATAACCAGGCCAATCCTTGCCGCCTGCAGCGCATTATTCCAATATAACGCGGATTTTTTTTTGCTGCGCAGGTCATCGGGCAATAAATTTATCTCGATCATCTCTGTTTATTTTTTCATCGTAGGGCCAGGCCCGCGGCTACGGCAAAACGCCGGGAACCACTTTCTCCTCCCGCCTCCTTTTTCAAGGCGTCATCTATCTCCAACGCGGAGAGAGGGTTCCAGACCTTAAAAGGGATATTCATCGCCTGGCTCATTATCTTATCTATTCCCAGCAAGCAGCTTCCTCCCCCGCTGAGATAAACATTCTCCACAGCCTTTCCCGTTTGGCTCTCGTAATAATCAAAAGACAGCCTCAACTCGCTTATCAAGTTAGCCAGGGTAGAGGCAATCGCATCCCGGGCGCTATCATCCCACTGCCCGGATATCTTTTTCTCCTCGGCGTGGCCGATATCGATGCCCAATGCGGCGGCAATCTTAAACGTAATATCATTCCCGCCAAAAATGATATCCCGGCTAAACCTGATTAATCCGTTTTGCAAAAGCACCAAGCCGCTAATCTGTTTTCCGATATTCAATAATGCCGATGCGCTCGTTGCATCATTCTTCTGCTCCTTCTCCGCAGTTATCCGCAACAGATTAGTAACCGCCAGAGAATCGACATCGATTACGTCCGGTTCGATTCCCAACGCCGAGACCAATTTTATCTTTTGGTCGATAAGTTCTTTTTTAGCCGCCACGAGCAAAACCAACATCTTGCCCTTGCCGATGCTATGTTTAAGGATACTGGCATCCAAGATAACATCTTTAATGGCAAAGGGTATATGTTTTGCCGCTTCGTATTTCAGGGAATTTTTGAAATCGGCCTCGGACATATCCGGCAACAAAATAGACCTAATCACCACTTGTTGCCCGGAAAGCCCCAAAATAACCTCCTTATTATTCGCCCCGACCTTGTCTATTATCGACATTACCGCTCCCTGCGGGTCGTTATTTTTCACCGGACAAATCTCCAAGACAAAAACCCTGCGGCCCGACCCGTTTTTCTCCGCGCCGAGCAGTTTTACGCTATGGCTGCCGATATCCAATCCCAGGGTAATGGCCTTCTTGTTCGTGGGGCGGGTAATCATTGCCGATAATTTATCTCCAATATCCCCTAATTTCATAGTAATCTGTTATCCTCCGGAATCGTATTTATTTACTTAAATATAACACAGGAAATAGGTTTTGTCAATTCAATAATGGGGAACAATAATCACGAACTCTCCCCGGGGGCGGTGATCGGCAAAGCTCGCGATTAGCCGACTGGCTTTAGCGCGCCGGGTCTCCTCGAACTTCTTGGTCGCCTCGCGCACACAAACCAGCTCTACGTCGCCCAATACCTCCCGTATGTCTTCCAACGCCCTCGGCAGGCGATGCGGCGATTCGTAAAAAACCACCGTCTGCCGCCGCTGCTTAAACTCCGCCAGCCGCTTAATCCGCGCCGCCCTCTTAGGCGGCAGAAAGCCGAGAAAAACAAACCCCTCTCCCGGACATCCGACCAGGGCCAGGGCGTCGACCAGGGCACAGGGACCGGGAATAGCCGTAACCTCGATATCGTTATCCCGGGCAAGCCGGATAATGCGGTATCCCGGGTCGCTTATCCCCGGGGTGCCGGCGTCGGAGATAAGGGCGATATCTTTGCCCTCGCGCAGCAGACGCAACAAATACTCGCCTTTTTTAATCTTATTATGTTCGAAATAACTGGTTAAAGGAGTAGAGATTTCATAATGACGGGTTAATGTCTTCGCCCGACGGGTATCCTCGCAGGCGATAAGGTCTACGGCGTTCAAGACCTCCAATGCCCGCAGGGTAATATCCTTAAGGTTTCCAATGGGGGTGGATACGACATAAAGCATTACCGCTTATCTCCCCTCTTGCAGATTATGCAACCTGCAATATAATCCCGCGCGCTCCATCAGCTCGTTATGCCGCCCGGCGTCCACAATCCTGCCGTTTTCCAAAACGACTATTTGCGATGCCCGGCGCACGGTGGAAAGACGGTGGGCGACAACGAAAACGGTCCGGCCGCGCATAAGCGTCTCCAGGGCCTGCTGGACGATTTGTTCGGACCGGGAGTCAAGCTGGGAAGTGGCCTCGTCCAAAAGCAAAATCGGGGCATCTTTGAGTATGGCCCGGGCAATAGCAATCCTCTGCCTCTCCCCGCCGGAAAGGCGAAAGCCGCGGTCGCCGATAACCGTATCATACCCCTGAGGCATCTGCATAATAAAGTCGTGGGCAAAGGCATCTTTGGCCGCGGCCTCTATCTCCCGCAGGCCAACCCCGGTGTTGCCATAGGCTATATTCGCCCCTACCGTATCATTGAACAAGATAGTCTCCTGGGTGACGATGCCGATCTTTTTCCGCAGGGAACGCAGGGTAAAATCGCGGATATCCCGGCCGTCTACCAGAATTCGCCCCTTTTGCGGCTCGTAAAACCGCAATAACAAATCCAAAAACGTGCTCTTGCCGGCGCCGGACGGCCCGACGATGGCCAGGACCTCGCCCCGGTCCACCCGCAGGCTCACATCCATCAACACATCCTTATCGCCGTAACTAAAACTAACCCCGGAAAATTCCACGCCATCCTTTATTGCGGTGAGGGGCAAGGCGCCTTCTTTGTCTTGCACCGAAGGCGCGACATCCAAAACATTATAAATGCGGGTATTAGCGGCCAGGGCCCGCTGCAACAAGCTGTTGACCTGGCTGAGCTTTTTGAACGGGCGTATCGTAGACAACAGCGCCCCCAGGAATAAAGCGAACACACCGAAGGAAAGCTGGCCGGCGATCACCTCCTTGCCGGCCCAATAAAATACGGCCAACCCCCCCAACGAACCGATAAGCTCGGTGGCCGGGCCCAGGACCAGCATCCGTTTGGCCGCCTTCATCGTCAATTTATAATAATCCCGGTTTTGGTTATTGAATTTATCCACTTCATACCTTTCCATACAAAACGCCTTGACGACCCTGACACCGGAGATCGTCTCAAAGAGCAGGGAATTGATGTCGGCAACCTTTTCCTGGGAGCGCGTGGAGATCTTGCGCAGCTTCTTACCCACATTGACAATGGGAAATACAATCAGGGGCATCACCAAAAAGGACAGGATAGCCATACGCCAATAAATGAAAAAGGCAATACCGATGTATACCACGACCTGCAGGGATTGGTAGATAAGGTCGTAAATGCCGTAAGAGAGGGCGTTTTCCACCATCGAGACATCGTTGGTAATGCGCGAGATAAGCTCGCCGCTGCGCTTGCGGCTATAATAATCCAGAGAGAAGGTTTGCAGCTTGGCGTAAATTTTATTGCGCAGGTCTTTTATCACCCTCTGGCCGACATCGGTCATCAGGTAGCCCTGAAGAAAACTAAACCCGGCCTTGAGCAACAAAAGCAACATGGCGGGAAAGATCATTATATTCAACAGGGTATGGGGATCGAAGGTATTCAGCTTGTCGATAAACCCGGAAACGAACTGCGGCGCCTGGGAAGGGAGGACAATCGACTTGCCGGTCATCACATTGTCCAACAGGGGCACCAGCATGCCCAGAGACACCCCGTCGAATACGGCCGAGGCTATCATACAAGAAACGGCCAACATAAAAAGCCCCAGGTGCGGCCTTAAAAATACCAATAATCTGGAGTATTCTTTGGAAAACATCAAAATCTTTGGCCGTTATCGGCCGGAAATGCGTCGTTGAAGGCCAATTTCACAGCGCCTTAAATATATAAACGCGCCTGGTAGGAATCGAACCTACACACCCGGCTCCGGAGGCCGGTGCTCTATCCGTTGAGCTACAGGCGCATCTTCAGCTTATAGTAAACGTATTGAATAATTTGTCATTGTGAGCCGAAGGCGAAGCAATCCCGAAGGTGGCGAAAAGGGGCGCCCCGGGTAATGACAAAATATTTAATGCGTTTGCCATAGTTACTGTTTTGTCCCTGATCCTGATAAACCTTTTGCTCTTTAAGAATCTTGTTATGGGCACCATCTGCCACGTCTTTTGGCGGAGAGTTTTATTCAATTCTATCTCCACGCTTATATATCCTTGATTTAGGCCATGTCATCCCCGTTCTCCCCACGCTTGCCATCCTCTCTCCCCACATTTGCCATTCCCGCGAAAGCGGGAACCCATAGCCATAGTCACGGTGTCCGTTCTGGATCCCCGCTTTCGCGGGAATGGCGCGTCGGGGACAGGAATGGCGCGTCGGCGGGCGGCGGGAATGACACGGCGGGCGGCGGGAATGACATTTTTCGGTTTTATGAAAAAAGATAGACCTCATCCTTTCTAAATAATCAAGACACAAACATTATAACAAATTTATCTCCGGGGTCAAGATTTTTTATAGAAAAGATGGGGTGGCGGGGCATTGTCTCGCGAACCTGCCCGGGAAGGGGTTAGTTGTAAACATACGTCTTGTTTTTTCCCGTATGCTTTGCGGTATACAATGCTTTATCGACACAAATCAAAAGTTCGTTTTTGGTATTGATGCGATTTTCTCCGAAGGTAGCCAGGCCAATGCTCAGGCTAATCGTTTTTGGAATTGCGGTTTTTTTATAGGAAAAATTGTGTTTGGCTATTGCCTCTCTTATCCTTTCGGCAATAAGATAGGCCTCTTTTTTTGTGGTCTGCGACAGGATAATCGCAAATTCCTCCCCTCCGTAACGACAGGGGTAATCTACGCGCCGGCAATGTTTTTTTAACAGGCGAGACACATCTTTCAATATCTTATCTCCGGTGTAGTGCCCCATAGTGTCATTCAGTTCTTTAAAATTATCCAGGTCCAATAAAATCAAGCTAAGATAAGATCCGCTCTGCCGAGCGGCCTTTATTTCCTCCTGAATCTTATGTTGGAAATATCCATGATTCCAAAGCCTGGTCAAAGAGTCGGTCTGCGACTGAATTACCGTATGTTCGTATAAACGGGAATTCTCGATAGCCAACCCGGCCTGATTGGCAAACATCGTCAAGAGTCGAAGATCATCGCGGGAAATCGGTTTTTTATTGAATAGGTTATCTACGACAATCACCCCGATTGTTTTATCTCTGGTGTTTAGGGGAACCACGGCGAACTCGTCCATATGGATTTTTTTCAATAGCGGGTCGTTT
>JBHHYQ010000042.1:0-7907 GCA_046757595.1 Candidatus Omnitrophota bacterium | reverse complement strand
GGGGCAAGGCCGCATCTATCTCCTTTTTCAACTCTTCGCTCAGGTACTCGTCGGCGTCCAGGCTCAACACCCAGTTATTCCGCGCCTGGGCATAGGCCCAGTTACGATGCGCCCCCTCCACCTTCATCTTGTTTTCCAGGACCCTATCCGCCAGGCCGCGGGCAATCTCGACGGTCCTGTCCCGGCTTCCGTCATCCACGACGATTATCTCATCGGCCCAGCCCTTGGCGCTGCTCAAACAACGGGCAATATTGTCTTCCTCGTTTTTGGTCAACACCACCACCGATATCTTAGTATGCATATCCGCCTTTCTGTTTTTGTCACTACGCGCTATAATACGCCGCAACATTAATCCCGAGAGATACAACGCGCCCAACTATAAAAACACAACCAAACACTGCCTGAGCCATTCCCTCCTCACGCTATATACGATTAAAAGACAGTAATCCACTTACGGCATAGGTCAAAGAAAACAATTATCTGTCTATAACAAGTGAATTATATGCCTTTTCTGTGAAAATTATCTATTCTTGCACAACCAATGGGAAAAATTCGGGAAGGCAAATACAAAATCAAAAAAACCGACAGGACGGCAAAATTTTAATTTTGTGATTTTTGGTTTTACGCCTTAATCAATGATATTGATTGCCGGATCTTTCTGGAGGGGCTAAATAATACAATGGATTTACCGGGCGATATTTTTTACGAATCTGAAAATGGACTATCGGCTTATCATCCCCCGGCCTATGCCCGACTTTGGCAATTATCGCCCCCTTTTTCAGATATTGATCAAGCCTTACAAGATTTTTCGAATTGTAGGCATAGACCGTGAAAAAACCGTCGCGATGATCGATGATAATCGTCCCCCCATACCCCTTCAAGTCTTTGGCGCAAAAAGAAACGACCCCCGCCCGCGAGCTAAAAATATCCGCGCCATCCGAGGCGCCAATATCGATACCTTTGCCAATCGAGTGTTGCCTGTTTTGCTTAAAGTAACCAACAACATCACCATCCACCGGCCAGATAAAACTATCATTTTCGTCGTTAAATACCAAAAGACTATTTTTCTGTTTCGCTCCCGGAATCAATAATTTCTGGCCGATTTTGATCTTTGCCTTGTCGGCAATTTTGTTTACCTTAACAAGCGCCTCCAAATCTACACCGTAAGCCCTGGCAATCCGCCATAAGGTCTGCCCTTTGCGGACACGATGTATTATTCCTTCGCTATCCGTTGTGGGAAAATTTTCAACTCGTCCGGGAATACCCATATTCACCGCGCATCCGGATAAAGCAGGCAGAAGGAAAAAAACAAATAATAAAAATATATTCTTCATTGCCTTATCTGGGTTTCTGTTATAATAAATTATTTCCTTAAGCATATTTTTACCTGCATAGATCCATTTTTGATTATTAACAAAATGAATGGTAAAAAGTCAAAAAAGTGTCGACATAGGACGCAGGACAGTGCGACAAACAATTAAGCTTTAGCGTTAAAAATTTCCCGGGCAAGATGAATGCCATAAATATGCATCTGTTCATAAAAAGAAGGGATATAACCCGTAGGCATAAAATCTCCCACTGCCTTACCTTGCTCATCCATACCGCTTTGGTGATAAGAAAAAACATCCTTTATTCCGATGTGCATCTCATCGACCATCCCGGTTATCTCGCTTACCCGGACTATCTTGCGCGAGCCGTCGGGAAGACGGCTGGAATGAATGATAACGTCTATCGCCGAAGCAATCATCTCGCGGATAGAACGCACCGGCAATTCCGCCCCGGCCATCAATATCATCGAGTCCAGGCGAGAGAGGACATCCTGGGGGGAATTGGCATGCAGGGTAGTCATCGATCCGTCATGGCCGGTATTCATCGCCTGAAGCATATCCAGGCTTTCTCCTCCGCGGCACTCCCCAATGATAATCCTGTCCGGGCGCATCCTTAAGGTATTACGGAACAAGTCACGAATAGTAATCGCTCCCTTGCCTTCGATGTTTGAGGCCCGCGCTTCCAGGCGCGCCCAGTGTTCCTGATGCAACTTAAGCTCCGCGGCATCCTCGATAGTAATAATCCGTTCGTTTTCCGGAATAAAAGAGGAAAGAACATTAAGGATAGTCGTCTTTCCCGAACCGGTACCTCCGGAAACGATAATATTCTTCCGCATCAACACGCAGGCGCGGATAAATTCGGCAATGGCGCTATCTACGGTGTTTAATTCGATTAGCCTTTTCACAGTAAATCTTTCCCGGGCAAACTTTCTTATCGTAAGCATTGGTCCGCCCAAAGAAAGCGGAGGGATAATTGCGTTTACCCGCGAGCCATCGGCAAGGCGGGCGTCAACCATCGGCACACTCTCGTCGATACGCCGTCCCAAGGGGGCGATAATCCGTTCAATTACCTGCCTGACCTGTTCATTAGAAAGAAACTTCTTCGCCGCCCGTTCTATCTTACCGAAACGTTCCACATAAATTTGATCTTTATTATTAACCATAATATCCGTAATCGCAGGATCGGCAATCAGTTCCTCCAACGGGCCCAAACCCAGGGTCTCATCCATCAACTCCTTAATCAATTGGTTGCGCGCCTCAGGGGAGGAGATAATCCCTCTGATCTCTTTGTCCAGGGCGTTGACGATTGCCTTCTTCGTCTTACGGCGTAACTCTTCCATTCCTTTCGCATCGCGCAGGTCAATCTCCAGGCGTTTCAGGTCCAGCTCGTTTATCAGGCGACTGTGTACCCGACGTTTCAAATCAACGATAGCCTCCCCGGCCAGGGCATCGGACGATAACAATTGCTCCTTCATCCCCTGGCGCCCCAAAAACTCTCCCTGGCTCTCGCGCATCTTTTTTTCCGCTCCGGGACGAGGCAGGCTTAAATCGATATGGCGCATAAATAAACCTTCATCTTCGACCATAGACTGAGACAACTTTTTTATCGCCAGGCTCACTCGCGAACGCGGGCTGTCCAAAACCACCGGGACGCGACGATTAAGCGACACCCCTACACTCCTTCCATCACTAGGGATGCGGGCGATCAGGGCGCAGGGCAACACCGCATCGATTTCCTGAGGGGTTATCCCGCCGATACTTTCGGCGCGGTTCAGGACCACACGCACCATTCTCAGAGGAAAATGCAGGGATTGTAAAATTTCCAGGGCCCATTTGCTTTGATAAACGGAAAGAATATCCGGCGTGCTCAGCAACAATATAAGATTGGCATGATTAAACGTAGCTACCAGGTTTTGGCTAAATGTCCGCCCGACATCTATGATTATATAGTCATATTTGGGAGACAAACAACCGAATATGCGATCGATCGATTCGGGATCTACATAAGTAGTCTGGGTCGGGCGCAGGGCCACGGACAAGAAATCTATTCCCGATGCGGGGTAGGAAATAAGAGAATCTTTCATCCTGGCCTGAAAAGAAGAAGCAATCTCTATGGCCGACAATGCAGGAATAATATTAAGCGAACGGGCCATATCTCCCGGGGCATCCAGGTCCAAATCCACCAGGCAGGTTTTTTTATGATAATGATAAGACAGTGAGGTCGCGAGATTGACGGATAAAAATGTCCGCCCGGTCCCACCTTTACTGCTAAAGATAACTATGGTCTTAGCCGGCATCTGTCTTCTCTTTTCAGGCTATAGGGATTAGCTTATGCGACGCGATGAAGAACAAATCTCAATCCTCGAATACGATAGGGATATCTATCCAAATTTCGGAAAGGCCGCTGGCCTTAGGGATAGGCGAAAAAGGGGCCTGGGACTTGACGATATTCACCGAGGCGTTATCCAAAATAGCGCTGCCGGAAGATTTATTGACGACAACATTGAGCAATCTTCCGTCGGCGAGAAGATGTAAGCTGAGGCCGACTTCACCATAAGCATTCTCCCTGCGGGCCAGGTCGGGATAAACTACGGCCCGAACAATCTTTTCCTGAACAGCCCGAATATAGCCGACTAATGTCCGCGGGCCAGGATGGGCCGGCCCTGAGGAAGCGCCTTCATCTACTTGTTGTTTTGTGTTATCCTTTTTTTCTTCGTCCGAATGTTGCAAAACAATATGAGGCGTTAGAGAGATAACCAATTCCGTCTCCCCCTCCTCAAAATTACGCGAACGAAACAATGCTCCCAATATGGGAATATCTCCCAATGCCGGAAGTTTGCTATAATTATGCGAATCCTTATTTTTAATCAACCCGGCCAAAAATACCGTCTGGCCGTCTTTAAGATACAGCTCTGTCTCGGCCGTGCGCGTGCTCAGCGCCGGAATAACGATACCGGAAGCAGTAACAGCATTCCCATTATCTATCTCGCTGACATCCGTTTTCAATGCAGCCTGGACAAACCCCCCCGGTTTCACCACGGGTTTTATCTCCAAAGAAACGCCATATTCTTTATAAGTGGCATTGGTAGCCGTCCCCCCGCCGGTGGTAGAGGTGGTAACCACAGGTATCTCTCCCCCCACCAGAAACCGCGCCTCTTTTCCGCTCATACATAACAGTTTGGGGCGAGACAACACCCGGCCATTACCTTTGGTAATGATAAGGTTTAGCTGAGCGCTTACTATCCCCCTGTCCCAAACCCGGCTTAAATAAGCGATATCCGGTATCTCGCGGCTCACGGCCGAGCCATTTTCCGACCACTTGATTGCCGCCGTTCCGGAAGAACTCGACCCCGACACCGAAGACGTCCAGTCAAACCCCAGGTCCTCCAGGGCGCTTTTGGAGATCTCCAGTATTTCCATATTTATCTGCACTTGGCGGGTCTCGGGGGCGATCTCTACGATATCTATTATTCTGTCGCTGAACCCGGAAAGCACGGAGCTCAATCTTTGTTTTTCCTCTTCGCTATCCACGTTACCCAAAAGCAAAATCTTGCTTTCCTCCCGGCTTATCTGCGAACGGACATCGCCATAGCCTACGGCCGAAACCAGCCTGTCTATTCGTAACTTCAAATCATTCAAATCCCCGGAAAGCACGCGCAGGGGATAAGCCCGCTCCCCCATCTTGTCCCAAACGACCAATGTCGCCTTGCCTGCGGACTTAGGGGCAAGGATTACCTCTTTTTCGCTTACGGAAGACACATCCACGATTTCGGGGTTGCTCACCGCCACCCGGCGAGGAGAATAAACGCTCACCGCCTTTATCTGGGGGATAACCAGGGTTATCTCGCTTTCCTGGGCATTCGTCACGACGCCCGGGGCAAACACGGCAACAACCGATAACCCGCAAATCAAAACGAAAATATTTTTTTTCGAAAGACGCCCCATATCCTTATCCCGTAAAAAGTTTAACCAACACCGCAAGGCCCATAGTAAAACCTGTACCCGCCTGCTACTTCATAAAGGGAATACATCCTCTCGAAACGTTTGTCTACCTGTTCGAAACGACAGTTCATATCCTGACGCAGATAATTCATGTCCTCGCGCAGGTTTTGCATATCATTGCGCAGCTCGCGATCCAGGGCATGGAAATGATTGGCCTGGGCCCTGAGCGCCAAAACCATCATCTCCTCACTGGTTATCCGTTCGCGGTCCAGCTTCTGGACGATCTCCTTGCTTTTGTTATCCAGCCATTTTTCGAAAATATCATCGTTGAGCATCCTCTCTTCTGCCATAAAAAACAAACTCCCCGCCGCAGGCGAGTCCGCCCCTGACGGAAATAAACTCTCCGCAGGATCCGCCAGGTTTTTGGGCGGAAACAAACTCTAATGTAAAGGCGCCACCTCCCGCTTTACCCCGCGGTATATCTCTACCTGCGGCTTAGGCCTGGGCTTGGCCTGCCCCTTCTGCGCCTGTTGCTGTTGGGCGGCTATTGCCTCCATCTTCTGCCGGGCCTCGGGAAACAAGTGCATAAATATCATATCCCAGTTTGCCGGCTGCGGCGGAGAAACATCATTATCCCCGGGCGAGCGCAGGATAAACCGCAACTTGCCCTGTTCCTGGACAAAGGCAATCATCGTCGCCTCTTTGGGGTCTAAGGCTATAGTTATCGTATTGGCCTTTGCCCTCTTTTCTTTGGCTTCTTTCCTGCGCGGCCCTACGCCTAAATCCGACCCTACGGCCAATACCAAAACCTTTTGAAATAAAGGTACGGTTGCCAATTGAGTCACCTGTTTCCCGCCCACCTCGCCAGTCTGCGGCAGAACCCCCAAGACATCGACATAATCATTGGGCCTGATCATCCCCCCCACGGAAGAGATGTTGTCTACGGGGACGGTTATCGCCCGTTTGCCGGGAGGTGTCCGGTAAGAAAGCGTAGAAATATTATTCGCAGAAGAAGAAACCTTACTCAGCAATACCTGTTCTCCCTTGGATATCGGCGCAATAGCGACATCGCCAATTACCCTTTCCACCGAACCCGTAGCCCGGGGCTGAATAAAATTTATCGGCACATCTTTTAGGGCGAGCATCGTCTTATCTATCCTTGCCCCCTGAGGGATATCCTTGCTGGCCACCAATACCTTTTCGCTGCGTTGTCTTTCCCGACGAGAATGAGAACGGGCCCGCGCGGCCAATTCGGCCTCTTTCTGCCTAAAGTAACTATTGGCCAAGAACACGGCCCCCGCGCCCAACACCAAGGCAATAATCAAAGGTAATTTTTTCTGCATAATAAATTAACGCGCAAGCAGCGCGCTGTCACATAAATTATTGTCAGAAGGCAGAGGACAGATAGACCGAGGGACAAAGGACGAAAGACGATCACTCGCTCGATCTTGCCAGACATCGCTCATTTCTGTATTTCAGGACAAAGCCCGAAACACATAAAATGAACTCCCCGCTAAAGGCGGGCCCGCCCCAGGCGAAAATAAACTCTAATGTATCTCACTCTCCAGGATATCTACTTTGGTCTGACGCCATAACCTTCCCACCAAATCATCTATCGCCTTCTTCTGTCTCTTCTGTTCCAACGCGGCCTTAATAGTGTCCCAAACCTCGGAAAGCGGTTTTTCCTTGCCACCTCTTTTTGCCTCGACCTTGATTACGTAAAATTCATTCGCTTTGGGATTCTTGATCACCGAGCTTACACCACCCACATCCAGCGAATAAACGGCGATATCAAACTGGGTGAATTTCGTCCCCGGTTTAATAAAACCCAAATCTCCTCCCTTAGAAGCGCTCCTGGCCGAAGAATACTTTCTGGCCACCTCGGAAAAATCCGCCCCCTGCAATATCTCGATAAGGGCGTTCTTGGCCTGGGGTTTACTACGGGTCATAATCTCCCGCACCTTCCGTTCCTCAGGCTCCCTAAGCATCTCTTTGTTACGATTGTAATACCCTTCTATATCCTCGGAGGTTACTTTGATTTTATCCGTCTCATCCTTGATTAATCCCGCAACCAACAGGCTTATCTTAAATTCCTCAAGGGCCGCGCCTATATCCTCTTTTTTATTTAGGCCGCGATCCAGCGCCTCTCTATACAACAATTTCTGACGGATCAAATTATTCTTCAGCAACTCTATCTTTTTGTCCACCGTCTCCGCTTTCTCTATGCCGATGTCTTCGTTGGGATATCGTTCTTTATAATCGTCTATCTGTTGATTGTAGCTTTGGATATAGCGATCCAGCTCCTCCATAGTAATAACCATATCGCCGCCTATCCGAACGATAACCTTGCCTTCGGTCACAGGATATTCCGACGAATCGTTTTCAACAACTTGTTTTCCGCCGAACAAACCGGAAACCTTGTCGCACCCGGAAACGATAAATGCCGTAAAAATAATACATGCCGCCACTCCCCATATTTTTTTCTTATTCATAGCCCCTCCCGATATTGATTGTTGCGTTAATACTGTTCACAAAATAATGAAACCATATGCCATGTTACCAGTTTACCACCCCTATATACTTCAAGTCAAGGTTTTTTTAAAAAAATAAACCATTGCGTTTAATAAATACCCCCCT
>JBHHYQ010000041.1:0-7940 GCA_046757595.1 Candidatus Omnitrophota bacterium | reverse complement strand
CCCCGTTGTTCCCGAGATACAGGAGATGATATTGAATAAGGTGTCTGCGTCTCAAATCAAACCCGAGGCGAAAAAACTGGGATTTAGTAGTATGGCCGACATAGGCATCGAGAAGATAAAACAGGGGATAACTACGCCGGAGGAAGTGTTGCAGGTGACGGAGATTTGATAAGCATAAAGTCATAAGTCATAAGTCACAAGTATATTTCCGTCTCCCTCTTATCTCTTCCCCTTTGGAGAGAGAGACGAAAGGTAGGGGGCATTACCTGTGACTCGTGACTTTGTTCTTGTGATTTTTGCGCGGGTAAAATGAAATTTGTCTATAAGGCAAAACGGGGGTTGAAGGATATCGTTCGGGGCAGTATCGAGGCGGCCAGCCGCAGCGAGGCCCTGGATAAACTGGCGGCGCAAAATCTCTTCCCGATTACCGTGGAAGAGGAGAGGTCGCGCGATAAGGCTCGGTCGGGTAGAGGCGCGAGAAAAAGATTTATTCTTTCTTTGCGCCGACAGGTTAGTCAGGGCGAGGTCCTTGTTTTTGCCAGGAAACTAAGCACGCTTATTCGGGCAAAAGTAGAATTATTGTCGGCGTTGCAGATTATCTACGACCAGAGCGAACAGGGGTTGTTTAGGCAGGTTGTCTTGGAGATATATAATTCTACGCGCGAGGGAGAGCCATTCTCCGGTTCCCTGCGGCGTTTCCCGCGGGTTTTTTCGCCTTTGTTTGTCAGTATTATCAGGTCCGGGGAAACCAGCGGTTCCCTGGGAAATGCCCTGGAGCAGATAACGGATTTTTTGTCGCAGGAGGCCGGGCTTAGATCCAAGGTATCCGTGGCCCTGGCCTATCCTTGTTTATTATTAGTAGTCGGCCTGGCCAGTATCTTTGTTTTGATTAATTTCGTTATACCGCGCCTGGGGCCGATCTTTGCCGATATGGGCAAAGGGCTGCCATTGGTTACCCGGATTATTTTACGGATTAGCGCCATATCGCAACAATCCTGGTGGGCGGTGTTGGGGGTTGTGGGGGTCTTGTTGGTGTTCTTATATTCTCAAAAGGGCAACCGTCTGTTTAATTATTTGGTGCGGGCATTCAAGGTTAGGTTCCCCATAATAAAGAGGATGGTTAAAGACCAGGAGTTGGTGCATTTTTCCCGTTCCCTGGGCCTGTTGTTGAAAAGCGGGGTTCCGGCCTTAGTGGCGCTGGAGACGGCCGTGTTTACGGTAGAGGATGCCAGGTTAAGGGGGCAGTTGCACCTGGTGCGCAAAGAGCTTGCCTCCGGAGGGGGCCTTTCCCAGAGTATGGAGACCTTTACCGGGCTTCCGGCCTTTTTTACCCGTATGGTGTCTATCGGGGAAAGATCGGGGCGGCTGTCTGAGGTTTTGGAGGAATTGGCGGATTCCTACAGCCGGCAGGTAGAGGCGGACATTGCCCTGGTTAGCTCGTTAATCGAACCGATAATGATTTTGGTATTGGGGGTTGTCTTGGGGACGATTGTTTTGTCTGTGCTCATACCTACTTTTCAGATAACGCAAATGGTGCAGTAATAGCGCGCAAGAACACAAGCGCGCAAGAACACAAGTGCAACAGTAGAGCATTAGCATTCCAGTAGCCCAGAGCACAGGATGCTTGAGTTCGCGTGCTCTGGAACACTGGTGCGCTACTTGTGTTCTTGCGCGCTATTTGAACCATGAAGCCATCCATTGGTATAGAAATAGGCGAGGAATATCTTAAGGTGGTAACAGCCCAGGCGGAAAGACGTTTCTTGCCTTACTCGAATGTCGGGCCGTCGGATGAAAAACTCCCCGCCCGGAGGATTATCGATAGGGTCAAATTGTTTCCGAAGGTGTTTTTTGGGCTTTTCCCCGGGAGGTATTCCGGATTATTCCGCTTCGTGGTAAAACCGATTGCCGGATACGGCGAAAGCGATATCACGGCGATTTTTGGCGAGATTCTAAAGAAGAAAGAATATAAGGGGAAATCCGTGGTAATGTCTCTGGCCAGGAATTTCGTAACCGTAAGGAACCTTCGTTTGCCTTCTCAGGATAAGCAGGAGGTTGCCCGGATGATCGATTTGCATATCGACCGTATCGTTCCCTATAAAAAGGAAGATGTGGTTTTTAGTTATCAGGTTTGCGGTACGGACGATGCGGGTTATGCCCGGGTAGTATTGGCCATTGTTCATAGCGAGATTATCTATCGGCAGATAAAGATATTGGAGGCCGCCGGTATTCTTGTGGACAAGGTAATCTTGAGTTCTTGCGGGGTATGGCAACGGATAGTCCGGGACTTTGCCAATGATATCCAACGTAGCGAGCTTTATCTTGCCCTGGATGTCGACACCACATTTACCGACCTAATCATTTTCAATAAATCCGGCCTGATATTTACCCGCGGCATAGGGGCCAGGGCTGTGGAGATAAACAGGTCCGATATCGGACAAAAAAAATTCCTGGGGGATATCAGGCAATCTCTGTTGATTTTTTACAACGAAGAGATTAATCGAAAACCAAAGAAGATTTTTCTCTCTGGGGCGATAATCAGGGGGTTGGCCGATGTTATCGGGAGGGAGTTGGAGATTCCCGTAGAGGTTGTCTCTTCTCCCGCGCAGACGGATCTTATCCATAAGACTACGGAGCCGGATCGGGCGTCGCTTACGGCCGTAGCGCAGTTACTGTCGGATAACGATAAGGCCAGGTTATCTTTTCCTATACCGGAAATAGAGATTAGAAAATCTTTGAGAGATAAGACCAAAGACCTGATGGTCTTTGGTGGCATCTGCGTATATTGCCTGGGTTTGATCTGTCTGATATTTTTGGGGCGGATATATAACCGCCGGGTTTATCTGGGGAGGCTGAAAGAAAATTCCGCCGCTATCGAAAATGAACTGGGCGATGTAATCCGCCAATTGAAAAAGATAGAATTCATAAAGGGTTATCTTAATCACCGTCGACTTCCTCTGTTTGTGGTCTATCAGTTGCAACGTATTATATCCGATGATGTGGCCTTGAGCTTTATTCGCATGGACGAAGAGGAAAGGATAACCCTACGTGGCAAGGCGCGCCATCTCCCCGATGTGTTTAGGTTGATAACCAGGATAGAAAAACTGCAATATGTAGATAAGGTCCAGACGGAATATACCCGCAAGAAAAAGTTCCGGGGCGAGGAGATAACTGATTTCGAGTTAAGCTTTATGATGAAGACGAACGATGAAAATAAAAAATAAACATAAAATTATCGTTTATTTTTTGTCCGGGGCATTGACGATATTCCTGGTAGGGAAATTTTTGGTCCTGGGTTTATATGGGCGTTTGAAGACGATACGTCGGGATATCGTCTTTGCCCAGTCGGAGTTGAAAAACAACGTCCGCATCGCAAAGACCAAAGACAAATTTTTGCGGGACTACGAACATTATCGTTCTTATCTAAAGGTCTCCGGCGCCAACAGCGAACAGATAATCTCTCTGTTGCTTAAAGAGACGGAGGGTATCGTCCGCGCCTCCGGGGGCTCGGTGCTTAATCTTAATCCGGATAAACAGCCGGAGCAGGGCAAGGTATACAATAAATATAAGGCCGAATTTCGTATGGAACTTACATTTAGACAATTACTAAAATTTCTCGATAATATCCAACAAAGCAAACTGTTGATAAAACTGGATAGGTTGACGGTTAATTTTCGCAACAATAGAACCGGGATCCTGCGTGTAGATGGCGTGATTAGTATGGTGAAGTTGTTTTAGGGGCGCTGATTTTTTTGGGAGGTTTGATGAGGCCTAAAGTCGGGAAGGGGCTATCTTTGGTGGAGCTGATGATTGCCGTTTCTATCCTGGCTATCGGAATAACCGCGACCCTGCGGTCTTTTATCGGGGCGCTTTCCGCCCTGGACGCGACATCCAACCGCCTTGCGGCAATGCAGATTTTGGAAGAGAAGATGGTGGGGGTCGAACAGGCCCTGCGGCAAGGCCCGGACAGCGAGTTGAGCGGAGATCAGGGCGATGTTATGGTCGGGCAGCGGCCGGGGCGCTGGGTCTCGCAGGTGGAAAAGATAGACGAGGTCGAGCTTGTTTCCGACGGCGGGGAAGGCGGCCAGGAAGGCGATGGCCAGGAGGGGGGGCAGGGGGAGCCGGAGGAAAAGGCCGTCCTCTATGAGGTTGCGATGACCGTTACCTGGCAGGAGAACAACATAGACAAGAAGGCCTCTCTGGCGACATATTTTTATCAACGGCAACCGCAACAGGCCCAATGAGACCGAATGGATCGTTTACCCTGATAGAGATGCTTGTGGTGATGACCTTGTTTTCTATTGTCGGGGTGGGGATAACCTCGAGCTTTGTCTCCGGGATGAAGGTATGGCATCGGGCGAAGATTATGGGCCCGGAGAATGTCGACATTTTGTTGTTTATGGAAATTGCCGCCAGGGATTTACGCAAGAGCCTGGATATTTCCGAGATTGGCTTCGAGGGCGAAGAGGACGAGATCCATTTCCCCTGTTTGGATAAAGGTTCTTTGGTGAAGATGAGTTATGGTTTCGACGCTTCCTCCGGGGTTATCTGGCGCAAAACAGAGAAGTTTGGCGATATCGTCGGAGGCGATACGGATAACGGCGATAATTATATCCGTGACGACATATTGCCTGCAGACGGCCTTTCCTGGAGTTATTTTTATTTCGACGAAAACAAGGGAGAGTATTTATGGAAAGACAGTTGGGGCCGGGAAGAGGGTGTGTTTGGCGGGATACGGCTGAGGGTCAAGGTCGGGAATAATGAATTCGCCAAGACGGTATTTGTCCCCTATGTTTACCAATAGCGAAAACGGCAGCATACTTATTGTTGCGATATGGGTGTTGTTGCTTTTTTCTCTGATGAGCGTGGGGTTGTATAAGATAGTCTCCGGCCGGATAACCTTTGTCAGTCGCCTGCGGGGTAGGGCCGTGTCGGCATATTTGGGGCGGGCCGCCTATGCTTACTCCCGCCTGGAGTGGGACAGGGAAGATTTGGAATACGATAGTTTGTCCGACCTGGAACGGAAACGCAATAAACGGCTGGGAAACGGGGAGTTCGAATATATATTGAAAGACGAGCAGGCAAAGATCAATATAAATACGGCCTCCAGCGAGGTGTTGAGCCGTTTGCCGGGGTTAGACGAGGAAAAGGCCGCGGCGATTATCGCCTCTCCCCTGCGGCCGTTTAAGGTTAAAGAGGAGGTTGTGGCCGTGGAGGGGATAGACGAAGATAGTTTTGCCCGGTTTGGCGATTTCGTCACTACTTACGGGAACGGCAGGGTAAATATCAATACGGCCAAAGACGAGGTGTTGAAGGCCTTAGGCATGGATGATGACCTGGTCGAGATTATAAACGGGTATCGTTTCGGCCCGGACGGGGAAGCGGCTACGGAGGATGATATGTTCTTTGAGGCTGCGGATAAGATAGGTTCGAGCCTGCGGGGGTATACCAGTTTATTCGTTAGCCAGGAGCTTTTGTTTATTCAGCTGGTAAGCCAGAAACTCTTGGATGTATCGACGCAGAGCGTCTCTTTGGAGATTACGACTAAGGTCTTGGGGCGGCAGGCGATGCGATATAGTTTGATTGTGGAGGAGGATGAAGACGGGGGGTGGGGGTTGAGGCAATGGAGGGAGTAGTGGAAGCGGGGGCAACGGGAGAGGTAATGTCTGTCCCGTTGCCCTAATGTTGTAATACGGGAGGAACGAGATGTTTATTTTGGCTAATCTTATTCAGAGTATTGCTCAGATATTCGATGTGGCCTTGACTATTTTTTATTGGCTTATTTTGGCGCGGGCGATTATCAGTTGGGTCAGCCCCGATCCGGGAAATACTATCGTACAGTTTCTTTATAAGACTACGGAACCGGTCTTGTATCACATTCGCAGGTTCCTGCCGTTCGATTTCCGTTTCGGGCTGGATATTTCTCCGATCATCGCCTTTTTGGCGATAATGTTTTTGAAGTCGTTTTTGGTGCAGACATTGCTGGACCTTGGTCTGCGGATGAAGATGTAGGGGGGTTTGATATGTTTTGGGGCATAATCGGCGGGGCGTCCCTGTTGTTCGTCGTCGTCTCGATTCTGGCCATAGGGGAGATATCCCGGAATAGCAGGAGGAACAAAGAGCAGCAAAAGAGGATAGAAGAGCTGGCCCTTCAGGTAAAACAGAAAGACGACGACTTGGGCAAAGAGATAGCGCGTCGGCAGGAGGCGGAAAAAAAGTTAACCAGTTAATGAGACAAAAACCGACAATGTCACTTTTTGTCTCATTAACGCAGGCAATTATCATATCTCTTAATGAGACAAAAAGTGACATTGTCGGTTTTTGTCTCATTAGGCTTGATCTATGAATTCGTTGGGGGGCAAAATTTATGTTTTAGGCCTAAGCGCAAGCCCGCGGCCGGGGAGCAACAGCGATATCCTGCTGGACAAGGCCCTGGAGGGGGCGGGTTCTTGCCGGGGGGGCGCAAGGACGGAAAAGGTCTCTCTTTGTCGGATTGAGTTTTCGCCCTGTCGGGAATGCGCCGATATGCCCGGGGACGGAAGGTGCACGGTAAAAGACGGCCTGCAGGGAGTTTACGATAAAATCAATCGGGCCGGGATCATAATCTTGTCTTCGCCGATATTTTTTGGTTCGCTCAGCGCCCAAGCCAAGATGATGGTGGACAGGATGCAGTGCCTATGGCGGGCGCAGTATATCTTGCATCGCGATGTCTGGAAAGGCAAGAGAAAGATCGGCGGGCTTATCTGCGTCCAGGCCTCGCAAAGGCAGGATTTTTTTCAAAACGCCCGTTCCATCGCGCGGAATTTTTTTGCCGCGGTCAATACGGAATACAAAGGAGGGATTTTTTGCCCCGGCCTGGAGGAGAAGGGGGCGGTGTTGAGGCATAGCGATTTTTTGCGTAAGGCCAAAGAGTTAGGAGAGAGGTTATGCCTTCGGCCTACGACCTAATCGTTATCGGCGCCGGCCCGGCCGGGATAACCGCCGGCGTGTATGCCGCGCGCAAGAGGATGAAGGTTTTGGTCGTCAGCAAAGATATCGGCGGCCAGGCGGCAATTAGCGGGGAGGTGGAGAACTATACCGGCTATCAGTTTATTACCGGCCCGGAGTTGGCAGAAAAGTTCGCCGCGCATATGCGCCGTTTTGATATCGAGCTAAAAATAAACGAGACGGTTGTTGACCTGAAAAAAAATAATGATATAATAGAGGTAATCGCCGAAAGCGATAAATATCTTTCCCGCAGCGTTATCGTGGCCACGGGGAAACGTTCCCGCGAGCTGTCCGTTCCGGGAGAAAAAGAGTTTCGCGGGCGAGGCCTCACCTACTGCGCTACCTGCGACGGGCCGTTGTTTTCCGGAAAGGATGTGTTGGTCGTGGGCGGGGGGAATTCCGCATTGGATGCGGCCCTGCAGTTGGTAAAGATTGCCCGGCGCGTGTATATCGTTAATACTGCTTCCCGGCTGGCAGGCGATAAGATATTACGGGAGAAGGTTGCCTCTCAAGATAAGGTTTCGCTGTTGAACGATAGTTATATTACGGAGATATTCGGGGATAAGGTCGTTTTCGGGGTAAAGATGCGCGGGAGGGATGGGGAGCTCAGCTTGGCCGTCCAGGGCGTGTTTGTCGAGATTGGCCTTATCCCTAATTCCGAATTTGCCGGGATACTGGACAAGAATGAACGGGGGGAGATAAAGACGGACAAATACAACCGCACCAATATCGCCGGCATATTTGCCGCTGGAGATGTTAGCGATATCCCGGAAAAACAGATCATCATTGCCGCCGGAGACGGCTCCAAGGCAAGCTTAAGCGCATTTGGCTATTTGTTGAGAAATAGAAGTTATTAATCCTTGACTTACTAATGTACGATTTATGAGCCGTCTTTTGCCCCTATGCACCCGTTGCTCCTCCTCGATGTATCACCGAGTATATACCTCGGGGCACTC
>JBHHYQ010000040.1:0-7949 GCA_046757595.1 Candidatus Omnitrophota bacterium | reverse complement strand
GCCTAACCTGGATACAGATATCGTGGTCGAAGGCGACGGACTGGCCTTTGCCGGCAGGCTAGCGGAATTGTTTTCCGCGCAGCTGCGCTGTCACCGCAGATTCGGCACGGCTGTCTTGGCCTTTTCTTGCGGGATGAAGGTGGATGTGGCCACAGCGAGGAAAGAGGCTTATGCCCGGCCCGGGGCCTTACCTGCGGTATCTTACGGCGATATCGCCGCGGACCTCGCCCGCCGCGATTTTAGTATAAACGCGATGGCCGTTGTGATTAACGGTGATAGTTTCGGCCGGGTCGTGGATTATTTTAACGGAATAAAGGATATTGCCCGAAGAAGAATAAAGGTGTTGCATTCTCTTAGTTTTGTCGACGACCCTACGCGCATGCTGCGCGCCGCGCGTTTCGAACAGCGCTATGGATTTCGCCTGGAACGAAAAACCTCGGTATTATTTAAGCAGGCGCGGCAGGAAAATATGTTGTCTTGCGTTAGCCGCCAGAGAATAAGGGAGGAGTTGATTTTATGCCTCAAGGAGCCCTGCGCCTTAAAGATAATCCTCCGGATAGGGCGATTATACGGTTGGGGTTTTGTCTCTGACGGAATTGAGCTAGCCGGAAACAATCGCATTTTTCTCAAAGATTTGGCGCGGGCAGTGGATGAATTTCCCCGATGTTATCGCAATAGGCGTCGCCTGGATAGATGGATTATTTTGTTTATTGGGTTATTGGACGGCCTGAGCCTGCGGCGGGTTTTAACGGTTTGTCGCAAGTTTGCCTTTCGCCGCGGGGATGAGTGCAGGATCTTGTCTTATTTCCGCGACAGCCGGCATATTGCCGAGAGGCTTAAGGCAAAGATATTGCCGCCATCCGGGGTATACCGTTTGTTAAACCCGTTGAGTTTCGAAGCCATTGTTTTAATTATGGTAAAATACAAAAAGTATGCTATAATAAGAAAAAGGATAGATGAGTTTCTGGCGCGGCACAACCGTCTGCGTCTGAATGTAAGCGGGGCCGACCTCAAAAGGATAGGGCTTTGCCCCGGCCCGCATTTTAAGAAAATGTTGCTCAAGACATTATACGCCAAGATAGACAGCCGGGTCAAAGACAAGCAAGGCGAAATTGAGTTCATTCGGAAAATAATGTTACAAAAGTAACATTACGGAGTGGCGCTGATGCCCAAATGTCGCCTTTTCAGTCTTTGATCTTAGGTGTCGTTCAGGGGGTGACGGAGTTTTTGCCGATAAGCAGCTCCGGGCACCTGATAATTATCCCTTATCTGTTCGGTTGGAAGGCGCATCCTCTGGAGTTCGATGTCTTTTTGCACTTAGGGACATTGTGCGCGATAGTGGTTTATTTTTTCTCCGACTGGAGAAAGTTGTTTGCTGCGGCTATCTCCGATAGACGATGGTCTCTCCGGGGAACGGGCAGTTCTTTTACAGAGGCAAAGCTGTTTTGGTCTATCGCCCTGGCTACATTGCCGGCGGTGGTTGCCGGGGTGGCCTTTCAGCAATGGGCCGAAGGGGCTTTTCGCCGCGCAGAATTCGTGGCCCTGTCCCTGGGAGGATTTGCCTTAGTTTTTTGTCTTGCCCAGATATTGGGAAGAAATAATAGGCCGTTGTCGGAGTTAGGCATTAAAGACGCCTTATTCATCGGTTGTTTCCAGGCCCTGGCCATTTTTCCCGGGGTTTCTCGTTCCGCGGCCACGATTAGCGCGGGTTTGTTTCTGGGATTGAATAGAAAAGCGGCAGTGCGTTTTTCTTTTCTCCTGGCCGCTCCGGTTCTTCTGGGCGCCGGGATTTGGGAGGGGGCGGGCCTTTTCTCCGGGGGGCATAATTTGCCGTTTTCCCGATTCGGAATGGGATTTTTGGCGGCATTTTTATCCGGACTTTTATCTATTCACTTCATCCTGCGATTTATAAACAGGCATTCTTTTAACGCATTTATAATTTATCGTTTGGTGTTGTGTTTGTTGATTATGGCAATCTTTTTCTGAAAGATGGATTCCTCTGTGGCGATTTTGCGGGCCGAGGGCTTGATTAAGAGATTTCCCAATGGATTTCGCCTGAATATAGATTTGCAGTTTTACAGAGGCAGGGCCTATGGGTTGTTAGGGGCAAACGGCGCCGGCAAAACCACCTCTCTTTTGTTGCTTAGCTTATTGGATATCCCTGAAGACGGCAAGTTGTACTTCAGAAAAAATAGAGTTACATCCGGCAATAGAGGATTCTTCCGCCGCAAGATGGTGATGTCTATGGAAGAGCCCTATTTTTTCCGAGGATCTGTATGGAGCAATATGGCCTATGGCCTTAAATTAAGAGGCATAGGGTTAATAGAGCGAAGGCGGATAATAGAAACGGCCCTACGGCGCCTAAAGTTGGAAAGATTGGCAACCGAAGATGTCCGTTGTCTTTCCCAGGGGCAAAGGCGCCGCCTGGATATCGCCCGGGCGCTTTCGATAATGCCGGAAGTTATTTTCCTGGATGAGCCCTTTGCCCACATCGATGAAGAAAGCAAAAAAATCATCCGGGAAATAATAAAAGAGACAACCGAGAGAAAAGCAACCACGATAATCTTTGCTACTCATAACGTAGATATTGCCCTTATTATTGCCGACGGGATTATCTATCTGGAGCAAGGGAGGATAATCGAGAATGCGCAAGGCAACAGAAGAATAAAATACAGTTTGTAAATTTTACTACTAATGAAAGGACGATAAAATGTCGTTAAGAGAAAATGTCCGTGCGGGTAAATTTATCGTTACCAGCGAGGTCGGCCCGCCCAAGGGAGTCGAGACCGAAGAGATTCTCAAGGATTGCGCCCTGCTGAAAGAAAGGGTGGATGCGATAAATGTCACCGACCTGCAAAGCTCGGTGATGCGACTGGGTTCTTTGGCCGTATCCGCGATATTGAAACAAGGAGGGTTTACGCCGGTCTACCAGCTAACCTGCCGCGACCGAAACCGCCTGGCCCTGCAGTCGGATGTCTTGTCTGCCGCGGCCCTGGGCATCGAAAACATCCTGGTATTGACCGGAGACCACCAATGTCTGGGCGACCACCCCGAGGCAAAGGGCGTGTTCGACCTGGA
Organism: Candidatus Omnitrophota bacterium; assembly: GCA_046757595.1. Taxonomy (GTDB): domain Bacteria; phylum Omnitrophota; class Gorgyraeia; order Ghiorseimicrobiales; family Ghiorseimicrobiaceae; genus JBHHYQ01. The sequence goes on along the minus strand of JBHHYQ010000040.1, from coordinate 4,871 downwards.
CTCCGTGCAGTTATTGGAGGCAATCAAAGGATTGGAACAGGGCGCGGATATGGCCGGCAAGAAACTTTCCGGGGCGCCGCCTAAGTTTTTCAAAGGGGCAGTGGTCAACCCCGGGTCAGAACCACTGGAGCCGCAGATACTCAAGATGCAAAAAAAGATTGCCGCCGGGGCCGAGTTCTTCCAGACCCAGGCTGTATACGATGTAGATAAATTCGCCGCCTTTATGCAACAGGTGCGGGGGTTTGACGTCCCGGTATTCGCCGGGATAGTCCTGCTTAAGTCCGCGGGTATGGCCCGGTTTATGAACAAGAATGTCGCGGGGATAAATGTGCCGGATAAGCTAATAGAGGAAATGGACAAGGCCCCGGACAAGGCGGCAAAATCCATAGAGATCGCCGCGCGCCTGATAAAGCAACTCAGGCCGCTATGCCAGGGCGTACATATTATGCCTATTGGCTGGGATAAAAAGGTGCCGCAGGTCCTGGATGCCGCGGGACTGTAATATCGACTATAGACAAAGGATGGACATGAAAGGGGGCAAGTATGCAGGGATTTGTTTGCAAGGTCTGCAAGTTCGTAGCCATCGACGCTGAGGCGCCGGATAAATGCCCGGTATGTTCTGCGGATAAGACCGCCTTCGAAAATAAGTTAGAGGCGATAAACACCCCGGAGGATGCCACCGGTCTCAACGAAAAAGAAAAAAAGCATATTCCCGTAATTATAGTTCCCGAAGGCTGCCAGGATGCGTACATAAAGGTAAAGGTAGGAGAGATAACCCATCCGATGCAGGACGAACACCATATCGTCCATATCGACCTTTATCTGGAGAAGAGGTTTCTGGGGCGGATGATGCTTTCTCCCTCGCTCAACCCCGCGGCCGGTTTTCACCTCAAGCCCGGCGCGGGAGAGATATCCTGCGTGGAGTTATGCAACCTCCACGGCGCCTGGATAAACACCTGCCGCATTTGAGTATTTGGAATAGGGCATCATTCAACGTCTCGCCCGCTAATGAGACAAAAAGTGACATTGTCGATTTTTGTCTCATTAAGCAGCCTGCCGCAGGCAGGCTATACGCAATACGCACGACGCAATACGCACGACGATTTTCTTTGACACTCTGATACATTATTACACGGAGGGACCAATGGCAACAACAAAGGAAAAGTCTTTTGACCCGGCATCCTGCGAGATGATAGAAAAGGCCAGGCGGGAAAACATAAACATCGTCTGGGACCGACTGCAGAAACAACAACCCCAATGCGGGTTCGGCCGCCTGGGCATCTGTTGCTCTTTTTGTAATATGGGCCCCTGCCGCATCGACCCCTTCGACGGAAACGGGCCAAACTGCGGTGTCTGTGGCGCCAACCAAGACACGATTGCCGCGCGCAATTTAGCGCGCAAGATTGCCGCCGGCTGCGCGGCGCATTCCGACCACGGCCGGGATGTTGCCCATACCCTGGCCCTGGCCGCAGAGGGCAAGGCGCACGATTACCAGGTAACCGACGAGGCCAAATTAAAAGAGATAGCCCAGGAGATGGGCCTAGACATAAATCGCGACATAAAAGACATTGCCGGCGATTTAGGCAAAGTCATGCTGGCCGAGTTCGGCAAGCCTTGCGGCGAACAGCTGTTTTCCCGCCGCGCCCCCAAAAAGCGGCGCGAGATCTGGGCCAGGCTCGGGATTACCCCCCGGGCAATATACCGGGAGGTCGTGGAGACAATGCATGCCACGAATATGGGCGTAGATAACGACCTGCGCAACCTAATGCTCTCCGGGATGCGCGCGGCCCTGGCCGACGGGTGGGGGGGGTCAATGATTGCCACCGATATCCAGGACATCCTTCTGGGCAACCCCGAACCAATAAGAAGTCAGGCCAATTTAGGGGTGTTGAAAAAAGACTTTATCAATGTCGCCGTGCACGGCCATGAACCAGTGCTTTCCGAGATGGCAGTCAAGGCCGCGGCCGACCCGGAGCTTATGAAGATGGCCCGGGAAAAGGGGGCCGAAGGGATAAACCTGGTAGGCATCTGTTGCACGGCCAACGAGATATTAATGCGCCACGGGATGCACATCGCAGGGAACTTCCTGCAACAGGAACTGGCCGTAGTCACCGGCGCGGTGGAGGTGTTAATGGTCGATGTGCAGTGTATTATGCCCTCGCTGCGCGAGGTCGTCTCCTGCTTCCATACCAAACTGGTAACTACCAACCCCAAGGCCAGGTTCCCCGGGGTCCTACACATCGAGTTCAACCCGGAGCAGGCCTACGATACGGCAAAGAAGATAATCCGCCTGGCCATCGATAACTTTCCCAATCGCGACCGGTCCCGGGTAAATATCCCCGGGCACAAGATGGATTTGGTCGCCGGGTTTACCCGGGATGTGGTATTCCAAATCTTGGGCGGCCGCTACCGCTCCAGTTACCGTCCGCTTAACGAGGCGATAATCTCCGGGCGGCTGCGGGGACTAGCCGGGGTAGTCGGCTGCAACAACCCCAAGCAGTCCCAGGACTACTTTCACATCGAGTTAACCAAAGAACTGCTAAAAAAAGATGTCCTGGTGCTGCAGACCGGCTGCGCGGCAATCGGTTGCGGCAAGGCCGGACTATTAAAGCCGGAGGCGGCGAAAGAATACGCCGGCAAAGGGCTACAGGAGATCTGCGAGGCCGTAGGTATCCCCCCGGTATTGCATTTAGGCGCCTGCGTGGATAACTCCCGCATCCTGACCGCGGCCTGCGAGATAATCAAGGAAGGAGGGCTGGGAGAGGATTTATCGGATATCCCGGCGGCCGGCTGCGCCCCGGAGTGGATGAGCGAAAAGGCAATTACTATCGGGTTTTATTTCGTGGCCAGCGGGGTCTATACCGTATTCGGCTCTCGCCCCTTTCCGGTATTCGGCAGCCCAAAACTCACCGACTACCTTACCAAAGATATGGAAAAAGATGTCGGGGCAAAATTCGCCTTTGCCGAGACCCCGCAGGAGATGGCAAACCTGATGCTCGCCCACATAGACAAAAAACGTCAGGCCCTCAACTTGGCCAAGGTGATGTACGAATAAAATGTGTCTCGGCTTGGCCGGACGAAAAGCGGGCGAAAACAAAAAAGAAAGCAAAAAACAGAAAGGGGAGGGCAAAATGTTAAAAATCCATAAAAATATCGTCCTTGACGAAGAAGAAAGGCCAGTTGCCGTACAAATCCCTATCCGGGAATTTAATTGCCTGGAGGAAGTAATAGAAAATTATGGCTTGGCGAAATTAATCGACGAGGCGAAGAACGACGAACGGCTCTCATTAAAAGAGGCGCAATCCTATTATGCCCGCCTAAAAGATAATGTGGAAGATTGAATATAGCAGACGTTTTTTAAAAGAGCTTTCTAAATTACCCCTGGCGATTCGCGACCGCATAGAAACAATAGTATTCGAAGAACTGCCCCAGGGGCACCCTTTTACTCTGGGATATATAGAACATTTGACGGGTTATTCCGATAAATACAAGATTCGGGTAAAAGACCATAGAATAGGTCTTATTATCGACAAGGCGGCCAAAATATTAATTTGTCAACGCGTTGCCCATCGCAAAGATATTTATAGAATTTTTCCCTAAGATTAAAGTGAAAAGACTATACTACGACCCCAATAAATGTATGGGTTGCAAGGCCTGCGAGATTGCCTGCGCCGTGGGTAAAAGCGTCTCGGGCGACCTGCTTCAGGCGGTGAGGGAAAAAACAAGGCCCGGGTCGCGGGTCAAGGTGCGAGCGTTCGAAGGCAAAAACTTCCCCCTGGCCTGCCGACACTGCAAAAAACACCCCTGCGTAGCCGCTTGCATTGCCGCGGCCCTGCGCTACGACAAAAAGAGCCAGCGGGTTATCCACGACAAAGACAGATGCACCGGTTGCTGGATGTGCATTATGGTCTGCCCTTACGGCGCGATACGCAACGACGATAACCTAAAGATCCCCTTAAGATGCGACCTCTGCGCGGATACCGACGCGCCGCGTTGTCTCCAGGCCTGCCCCGTGGGGGCGATAATATATGAATAGTCGCGGGCCATTGCCAGCGCTTGATTTCCTCAGGCAGCGGGACGGCTTTGTCTCCGGCGAAGAAATAAGCCATCAACTAAACATATCCCGTTCCGCGGTCTGGAAACAGATAAATCAGTTACGTCGGGAAGGATACGATATCGCGGCCGTGCCGCACTTAGGATACCGACTGGACGGTGTCCCGGATAAACTCTTGCCGCAGGAAATAAAATATCACCTGGGAACAAAGATTGCGGGGAAAAACATCCTCTACTACGAGACGATAGGCTCGACGATGGATGAGGCATTCCGGCTGGGGGTAAACGGCGCCCCCGAAGGCACCGTGGTATTAGCCGAGGCGCAGGCCCGCGGGCGGGGAAGGATGAGGCGCTCCTGGGTTTCGCCGCCGCAAAAGGGCATCTACCTCTCACTGCTGTTACGCCCGCGCCTGTCCCCGCAACAGGCCCCGCAGATTACATTGATGACCGCGGTAAGCCTGGCCCAGGCAATAAAAAGCTCGTTGGGCATAGAGGCGCGGATAAAATGGCCCAACGACATACTTGTCCGCGGCAACAAGGTCGCCGGGATACTCACGGAGATAGATGCCGAGGCCGACGAGATAAAATTCGTGGTTATCGGCTGGGGGATAAACACCCATATCAACCGCCCGTCCCTCCCCCCCCAGGCAACATCTTTGCACCTGGAGGCGACAACCCCGGTATCCCGGCTGGCCCTGGCGCGCGAAACCCTGCGGCGCATAGACACAAACTACGGATGTTTGCAGCAAAACGGCTTTGGTCCAATGCGTAGGCAATGGAAAGAAATGACCGTTTCCCTGGGCCAAAGGATAAAGCTC
>JBHHYQ010000039.1:0-7959 GCA_046757595.1 Candidatus Omnitrophota bacterium | reverse complement strand
GCCAGCCTACGGCTGGCAATACTCAAATACGAAAAACGCGCGACGCGATACGAAAAGATGCCCATACAACTATTAATAATCCAGGTTGGTTTTTTTGCTGTGTTGATTTTAGCGCTGAGGATTATGTTTCACCGCAATCTCAATTCTGCCCTGGAGCGGCTTAAGCAGCTTCAGAAAGAGGCGATGGTTAAAGAGGCTCATCTTAAAGAGGAGTTGGAGCGGGCAAAACAGGAGAGGTTAGGCGAAGTAGCTAAGGGCAAGCAGAAGGCCAGGGAATTAGTGGAAGAGGCCAAAAAGGATGCCCTGGATGCGCGATCGGCAATAGAAGAGCAGGCCAAAGAAAATAAACAGCGAATAGTTGCTCAGGGCAAGCAGGAACTGGAAAAGATGCGCGAAGACCTTTTGTCTACGGTTAAGGATAAGGCGATGGATATTTCTCAAGAGGTGATCGGTGATATTTTTTCTCCGAAGGGCAATCAGGCCCTTCAACAGGCCCTGGTTCGGGAAATCATAGATGAGCTGAAGGGGTTGGACAAGCAGAAGTTTTCCGCAAAGGATAATAATATAGAGATTAGTTGTAGTTATCCTTTGGCCCCGCAGGAAAAATCATCCCTAAAGGATATCCTCTCGGAAAAATTGGGGTTAGATGTCGTAATCACGGGAAGAACCGATCCCGGCCTGATTGCCGGAATAGTTATTCGTATAGGCGAATTTGTCATTGACGGGAGCCTGCGTAATAAGTTGAGCAAGGCGATAGAGTATATCAAAGATAAATGAAGATACCAGGTCTGGACATAAAAGAGGTCGGGACGGTCAAAGAGGTCAAACGCGGTATTGTTAAGGTAGATGGGCTGCCTTCCTGTGTTTACGGCCAGCTGATAGAATTTCCCCGTACGATGATTAAAGGGATGGTCGTTGGATTTAATCCCCGGGAGGTGTTAGCCATAATATTTGGGCGGGAACAGGATATTTCCGTCGGTGATACTGTAGGATCGTCTGAGGACACGATAAGCATTCCTACGGGGCGTGGTTTTCTGGGGAGGGTCGTCAATAGTTTGGGCTTGCCTATAGACGGCAAGGGGAATATCCGCAGGCATTCTCAGGATACCCGCAGGCCGGTTTTTCAGGAGGCCTCCGGAGTAATGGACAGGGAGCCCATAGACGAGCCGTTGTTTACCGGGATAAAGATTATCGATTTGATTATTCCTATTGGCAAGGGACAGAGAGAGCTGATTATCGGTGATCGCCAGACCGGAAAATCGACTATCGGCCTGGATACGATCATCAATCAAAAGGGCAAAGACATAATTTGTATTTATTGTTGGATAGGGGGCGGGGTGAATTCTTTGAAGAAACACCTACAGGGGTTAAGGCAGGCCGGGGCTATGGATTGGACGGTTGTCGTCGCTGCGCCCGCGGGCAGTTCGGCGGCGGAACAGTATATTGTTCCCTATGCCGCGGCGGCCCTGGGAGAACAGTTTATGTATCAGGGCAAAGATGTCCTGGTTATTTTCGACGATCTTACCAAACATGCCTGGGTTTACCGTCAGATGTCTTTGCTTTTGGAGCGTTCTCCGGGGAGGGAGGCCTATCCCGGAGATATATTCTATTTGCACTCACAGCTTATGGAACGCGGGGGGAGGTTGAATAAGGCGCTGGGTGGAGGGTCGATGACTTTTCTGCCGATAGTAGAGACACTTCAGGGGGATATCTCCGGTTATATCCCCACGAACATTATTTCAATGACCGACGGGCAGATATATATTAGCACGGCATTGTTCCGCGAGGGGTTCAAGCCGGCGATAGATTTGGGGCTTTCCGTTTCTCGTATCGGTAGCAAGGTGCAGTCTGCGGCGATAAGGGAGGTGAGCGAAGGCCTGAGGCTGGAATATAACCAGTATCGGGATATGCTGCGTTTAACCAGGTTGCGCACTCGCCTATCTCAGGAGGCCATGGAGAAGATGCGCCGGGGAGATGCCTTGCGGAAACTACTTGTACAGCCATATGGTTGTCCCGTGTCTGCGGAAGAGGAGATAGTTCTGTTTTATGCCTTTAAGCGTAAAATATTGCAGGTAATATCTCCGGATGTCCTGCAGGGGTTTATTGATGGGTTTTTTGCCTATTTGCAGGATAACTCTCCGGCGATAGTAAGAAAGTTGCAGGAGAAAAAGGAGTTGGATGCAGAGATAAAAAAGGATTTGGATCGCGTCTCCGTTGCGTTTTTCCGAAAAATAAGGAATTGATACGTGTGTTACAACGTCCATTGTTGCCATTGTGGGGGGGAGCATGCGGCCCCAATGTCATTTCCGCATGCGGTTCATCCCTGTCATTCCCGCGAAAGCGGGAATCCATAGTCACAGTATCCGTTATGGTTAATCAGGAGCAGAAACAAAACAATAAAATGAAAAACGCAGTATTTTTTTTGGTTTTGGTTTGTTGCCTGGGTTTGGGATCCGGGCCGGCCTATTCCTTTTGGATTTGGACGCCGGAGAGCGGGCGTTGGGTCAACCCTAAGCATGCGGCCAAGGATACCCCCGACGAGCAGTTCGATTTTGCCCAGAGGTTTTTTTTGGGGGAGGATTATAAAAAGGCAATCGGTGAATTTAAAAAGCTAATTCGTTTCTACCCCAAATCCCGCCAGGCCGCGGAGGCGCAGTATTATATTGCCTTAAGCCTGAAAAAGATGGATAAACCTTACGGTGCCTACCTGGCCTATGAAAAACTTATTGCCAAATACCCCTTTAGCGAACGGATCGAGGAGGCCGTAGAAAGGGAGTATAATATCGCCCTGGGGTTTATAGAGCAGAAACCGAAGAAGGTCTTGGGCATCGAGATCCCCAGGGATAAGTATAGTATTGAGATATTGGATAGCGTGGTAAAGAATTTTCCTTATGGGAAATATGCCGCGCCGGCGCAGTATAAGATTGGCCTGATTATGAAGAATGCGGGAAGGTTTGCCGAGGCCCGGGATGAGTTCGAAAAGGTTATTTCCGTGTATCCCCAGAGCGAGTGGGCCGAGGCGGCGAAGTTTCAGGTTGCTATCTGTGCCAAGGAAATTTCTTTGGATGCGCCTTACGACCAGCGGATGACCAAAGAGGCTCGGGAGAGGTTCGAAAAATTCGCCCGGGCCCATCCCGATGTAAAATCGAGCCTGGACGCGGACAGGGAAATAGATGCCTTAAACGCAAAAGAGGCCGAGAGCAATTTCGGGATTGCCGAATTTTATGAAAGACAAAAAAAGTTTACCAGCGCCAAGGTGTATTACGAGTATGTATTTACGAAATTCCCCCAAACGAAATGGGGGCCGTTGGCCTTTGAACGTTATCAGGTATTGGAGAAATCAGAAGACAGGGGACAGGGGGCGGAGGTTGGAGGATAGATGATTAGAGGACAGAAGACAGAGGATAGGAAGTGTCAAAGCGCCAAGGCGTCAGGGTTTCTGTGTTTTGGGGCCGCGTCCTTCATTTTTTTGTCCTTTGTTTTCTGTCTTCTGCCCTCTGTCCTTTCCGGCTGCGGTTATACTACGCGTTCTTTTGTCAATCCTAAGATGCGCACCATTTACATCCAGCCGTTCGTAAACAAGATAAACATCGCCAGCGAGTTTTCCGAGCGGCGCAAGTATAAGACCTATTTTCCTCTTTTGGAGGCAAAGATCACCCGCGAGGTGGTCAACCGTTTTATATTCGACGGCAATCTGCGTATCGCCAAGCCGGAGAAGGCGGATGTTGTTCTTACGGGCGAGCTAATAGACTATCTTAAGCAGCCGTTGAAGTATAAGGCCTCGGATAACGCCACAATCGAGGAGTATCGCCTGAATTTAATCGTAAATATTAAATTGAGTTATCGGGAGGGCGGTGAGGTGGTCTGGGAAGAAAAGGGGTTTGTCGGCGATACTACTTATTTTACCAGCGGGCCTTCGGCCAAGAGCGAAAGTAGCGCTTTGACCCTGGCGATTACGGATTTGGCTCGTCGCATCGTCGAGCGGACCATAGAGCAATGGTAGGAGAGCGGGTTTATTTTCTCCTGGGCAATAATCCTTCGGCCCGTTTGGCCAAGCTTGAGGAGATAAAAAGGGAGGTTTTGTCTTGCGGCGATGTTGCGGATTTCAATCGCGAAAACCTGGATGCCCGCGGATTGACGCCCGATGCCCTGCAGGAGGGGTTGTTGCGCTTGCCGGTCTCGGGGCTCAATGATGCCTTGTCCCGGGACAAAAGGCATAATGCCGGGCATAGCCGTTTGTTGGTTATACGGGGAGTGGAGGGCCTTTCTTTACCCTGTCGGAAGGTAATCGGCGATTATCTGTCTAACCCTTCCCGGGATATGGTCGTCGTTTTGGAGGGGGGGTCTTATCCCGACAAGACGATAAAACAGGTTAAGCCGGGGGTTAGGGTTTTGGTTTTTGACGGCCCGCGGCCCGCGAATGCCTTTAGCCTTTGTCGGGCGATAAAGGCTGGCAACCGCGCCTCGGCCCTGAATATCTTAGGGGAGCTGTTGTTAAACGGGGAGAAGCCGGAGAAGATATTGGGGGCGGTTATCTGGCAGTGGGGCCAGCGGCATAATTATTTTCCTCAATCAAAAACAAGAAAGGGCCTGCGCGTTATTTTGGATACCGACCTTAATATTAAGTCCGGCAGGTTTAAGGCAGATATTGCCCTGGAGTTATTGGTGGTCAAGCTTACGCTTTTGACTTGACGCTCAGGCGGGATTTCCTGCGGCTGGCGGTGTTTTTGTGAATAAGGTTCTTTTTCTCCGCTTTATCCAGTTTAGACGCCACCTCTTTGAATTTTGTTTTTGCCTCTTCCAATTTTTTCGCCGATATCAATTCCAGATATTTCTTAACCGTCTTTTTCAATTCGTCTTTTATTTGGCGGTTACGCCGTTGGCGTATTTTATTCAAGTGCATACTCTTGATCTTAGTCTTTCTCTGGGGCATGTCTCCTCCTTATTTTCGTTTTTTCGCTTATCCACAGAAATCAACTATATCATATAATCGCCCCGGTGTCAACAAAAATAATACTGTCAGGAAATAACTTTACCTTTTAACAATGTCCGATAAGGCTATTGTCAAATCCGCGGGGGTGATTGGGGGGGCGACGTCGTTGTCGCGGGTTTTGGGTTTTTTTCGCGATATTATCATTGCCGCGTTTTTGGGCACCGGGGCCGCGGCTCAGGCCTTTGTTGTCGCATTTCGTATCCCCAATCTTATCCGTAACCTGGCCGGGGAGGGGGCAGCCAATTCCGCGGTTGTCCCTGTGCTCACGGAATGCCTGCAGCGGGACAAGGCCGATTTCCGCCGCCTGGCTTGCCTTTTGTTCGCCCTGGTCGCGATTGTCCTGGCCGCGATTGTCTTTTTGGGCTTAGTCTTTGCCCCGTCGATAGTGCGGTTTATCGCCCCTGGGTTTGCCGCCAACGGAGATAAGTTCATCCTTACCACACGCCTTACTCGCCTGATGTTTCCTTATCTTTTCCTGGTGGGGTTGTCGGCTTTGGCTATGGGCGTATTGAACAGCCGGCGCTATTTCGCCATCCCGGCCCTAGGGCCCTGTCTGTTCAACTTAGCCCTGATTGGTGGGGGGCTTATTGCGCTTTCCCGCGGCCGGGATGTAATGGTATTGGGGTGGGCGGTGTTAGTCGGCGGGGCATTACAGCTGGGAATACAAATACCCTTGTTGCGCCGCGAGGCGTTTTACTCCCTTGATCTTTGTTGGCGCGGGGATATCACTGAAAGGGTGAAAAGGCGGGTAAAAGAAATCGGTTGTCTGCTCCTGCCGCGGATGTTGGGCTCCGGAGTATATCTGCTCAATATCTTTGTGGATACTGTGCTTGCCTCCCTGGCCTGGATTGTGGGAGATGGCGGGGTGGCGGCGATATATTACGCCAGTCGCCTGATACAGCTTCCCCTGGCGATATTCGGGTTTGCCTTTTCTCAGGCCGCGCTCCCGGTAATGTCCGCATATGCCGCCCGCGGCGAAAAAGGCCGCTTGAGACAAAGCCTTTATTTTACCCTAAAGAGAGTTTTTTTGTTTATCATCCCCTCGGCCGTCGGCCTGGCGATGTTAGCCGGGCCGATTATAAATGCACTGTTCGAACGCGGTAAGTTCGGGCCTTACTCGACCGCGATTACGTCTTCCGCCTTGTCCTTTTACGCCCTGGGCCTGCCGGCCTATGCCGCGGGAAAAATTTTATCCTCCTGTTTTTACGCGTTGAAGGATACGCGCAGTCCGGTAAAATCCGCGGGGATTTCCCTGCTGGTGAATATAGCGTTCAATCTGTTCTTTATCGGGAAGATGAAGATTGCCGGCCTAGCTCTGGCCAGCTCTTTGGCCGCATTCGTCAATGTAGTTATTTTGTATAAGATGCTAATAAAAAAAATCGGCTTGGGGGGCGTTGACTATCGGGCCTTGTTTGGTTTTGTTTTGCGGATTATTCTTTCTGCCGCGGTAATGGTTGGGTTTATCTGGTTTATCCGGCCGTTCCTGATTGGGTTCAGCCCTGTTTTAGGATTAGCGGTTGTCATTTTTGCCGCGGGCGGGGTATTTTTTGCCGCGGCCGCGATTTTGAAATGTTTGCATTAAATGATTTTCCCGACGCCCCCGGCGTTTATATTATGAAGGATGCCAGGGGCAGGGCGGTCTATATCGGCAAGGCCGCATCCTTGAGGAAGCGGCTACGTTCCTACTTTTACAAACAGCCCGGCGAGGGGCGCCCCAAGCAGGAGGCGATGCTCGCTCGCGTCGAACACATCGACTATATCCTTACCTCTACCGAGGCCGAGGCCTTGTTGCTGGAGGCAGCGCTGATTAAGCGCAACAGGCCGCGTTATAATGTTGCCCTTAAGGACGACAAGAATTATCCTTTGATTAAGGTAAGCCGCAGGGAGCGTTTCCCCGGCGTATCCGTGGCGCGGAGAAGATCGGGACAGGACGCGTTGTATTTTGGCCCTTATGCTCATCCTGGGTTGCTGAAGGAGGCGCTTAATGCCTTGCGTCGCATCTTTCCCTATCGTGTTTGTCGGCGTTTGCTCAAGAGGCCTTGCCTGGATTACGAGCTGGGGCTTTGCCCCGCGCCCTGCGCGGGAAAGATCGGCGTGAGAGAATATCGTCAAAACATCCGTAACCTCTGTTTGTTTCTCTCCGGTAGCAACCAAAGGCTGGTCCTGGGGTTGAAGGCGCAGATGGAGGCTGCGGCGCGGGAACGCAATTTCGAGAAGGCCGGGGAATTGCGGGATAAGATATTGGCATTGTCTGCCGTCGGACGCGGCCCGATGGCAAAGAGAGCGGCTTTCGAGGCAGAGAAGTTAAAGGCCGCCCTGGGTATTAAGGCGCCTCTGCGCAGGATAGAGGCCTTTGATGTTTCATCTATTTCCGGAACAAGTGTTGTTGGTTCGATGGTTAGTTTCGTAAACGGCGTGGCGGATAAGGCCAATTATCGCCGTTTCCGCATAAAAGGGCAGCATAAAGACGACTGCGCGGCAATGGCCGAGGTTGTTCGTCGACGTTATAGCCGTCTGTTGCGCGAAGGAGGTAAATTTCCCGATTTGATTATCGTAGATGGAGGCAAAGGGCATTTGGGGGTTGCCTGCGCCGAACTGCGGGCGCTGAATTTGGATATTGCGATTATTGCCATCGCCAAGAGAGAAGAAGAGATATTTTTTCTTGGTCGAAATCGCCCTTTAAGGCTGCCGCGGGAGTCTGCGGCGTTGAATTTAGCGCGCCGTATTCGCGACGAGGCCCACCGCTTTGCCGTATCCTACCACCGCCTGTTGAGGCGCGTTAACGCAATATTTCCGCCTGAGGCATAAGGATGCCAATGTTCCATCGCCTCTTCCCGTGTCTTGTTTCAGGACTTTTTAAACTTTTTCGCCTGAGACGGATGGTGTTCATATCTCTCTGATAATGTTACTGTGTTATCCCCGCATGCTTTCCGCGGGAATCCATACCAACATCCTCAAAACAAAAT
>JBHHYQ010000038.1:0-7993 GCA_046757595.1 Candidatus Omnitrophota bacterium | reverse complement strand
TGGCAATGGGGTTTTGATGCTGGCTTGCGCCCCCCTAATGTTACAAGAATGATAATCAAGAGGAGAGGGACAATGGCCGTGAGGCCATTTCCTATAAGGGCTGCCAAAAGCGCCCAATTTCGTTGTGAATCTTTTGAGAAAAATACTTGACATAAAAATAAAAATATGATATAAGGTAGATATGTCGCAGATACTCATAATCCAGGATAGCCCTTCGATAAATACGCTTCTTAAGTTCAAGCTGGAATCCGCGGGGTTTAACGTGGATACGGCCGAGACAGGAGAAGAGGGGCTGGAAAAGATAAAAGGCGCTTCTTATCATTTGGTCCTTTTGGACATCGGCCTTCCGGGTATCGACGGCCGGGAGGTCTATCGCATCCTGAGAAAAGAGATCAACGGGGACATCCCCGTTCTTTTTTTGTCGGCGCAGGATGACCTGAAATTGGCACAGATCGTAGATGAGACCGGGGCCAACGGCTATATCAGTATTTCCGCCTCCCAAGAAGAGATGACAGAGAAGATAAAAGAGTATGTTTAGTAAAGACCAAAGACCGAAGACTTTTTAAGGTTCTCAATAAACTCACTTGTCCCGAAACATCTCCTTAAAAGGTCTTCGGTCTTTGGTCTTTCAAATAAAAAGGTCACCGAGTCACCGGTCACCGAATCACTGATTGCGGTTCTCGGTTTTCGGTTTTCGCTTTTCGGTCTTTAGTCTTCGGTCTTTTCCGTAATAACGTTATGCCCAAGATAACCTTTTATGAAGACGAGCTTTATAAGCGCGATAAACAGGAAGAGTCGACGATTAAGATTGTCTCTTTTCGTCTTGCCCAGGAATGGTATGGCGTAGAGATTATCCATATAAAGGAGGTAATCAAAGTCGGAGAAATAGCCTATCTGCCATTTGGCCCGGAATACATCTCGGGCCTAATCAATCTAAGGGGTAACATTGTCTCCGTTACGAACCTAAAAAGGATATTCAATCTCCCCGAGGAAGCGATCGCGGAAAATTCCCGGCTTATCGTCGTGGAGTATTCCGGCCTGGAAACGGCAATCCTGACCGATGAGATCTCCCGCGTGACGGATGTGCCAATTGGCAAGATAGACCCTACATTAAGCACGATACCTCCCGGACGCGCCGCTTATATCGACGGGGAGTGTAAGATAGGCGACAAACTAATCGCCATCTTAAAGGTGGAGATGGCATTGAATGTGGAGAAAAAGGATAAAAAACAAGGAGGTGGCGATGCGTTGTCTTAAGTCTTGGATTATTGTGTTGGCAGGAGTAAGCGTCTTGAGCCTGGGGCCCGGCCTTTGCGCCTATGGCGACGAGCTTTCGGACCTTAAGGCGGAATTTCGCCAAATGCGCAGGCAGATGGAGGCGATGCAGAAAAAGATAGAACAACTGGAAAAAGACAAGATAAGCAAAACTCAGGGTTTGGGGGCCGGGGTTCCCCCTGTTGCCGGATATGAACTAGGCGAGGGGATTGCGCCGCTGGGGCAGGAAAAGATAAGGTTCTCCGGGTTCGGCAGCATCTCGTTCGAAAACAGCGAAGATGCCAATTCTACATTCAAGTTTCGCCATTTCAACCTCTATGCCGATATCCCCATAAATCAGGACTTCAAGGCCTTTGGCGAGATCGAGTTCGAAGACGGCGGGGTTGCCGGGGGGAGTAATCCAGAAGGACAGGTCAAGGCCGAGAGATTTTGGCTCAACTGGAATATCGCGGACTGGGCGAATATAAGGTTTGGTAAGATCATAAACCCCTTCGACGAGTGGAATATCCTGCACGCCGATCCTCTGCTGCTTACTACGACCAAGCCGTTATTGGTAAACAACGGACGGATGATGTCGCATATGGTCGGGGTGACATTTTTGGGGTCGGTGTTTCCCAAAGACTGGGAGATTAACTATTATCTGGGCGTAAGCAACGGCTCCGGACCGGCCCCGACCTCGGCAGACAACAACGAAAACAAGATGTTCTACGGGCGAGCGCAGTTTGTCCCCCCCTTAGGCGATAAAGGAGAGCTGAAGGTTGGGCTGTCCGCGATGACGAGCCGCGCCGGAGACCTGGAAGACTTCTTATCCGATCTCCGGGTAAAGGAAAATATGTTAGGGGCAGACCTAATATACCACTACGGCCCCTGGGGGGTATGGGCGGACTGGTATCAATCCTGGATAGACCCAACGGTAGAGAGAAACTATAAGGCCGACGGGTTTTTCGTTATGGGGACATACAAGGTTACGGATAAGCTGACCGCTCTCGTCCGTTACGAAGAAAATGACAAAAAATCCACGCAACAGGTATCCAACTTTACGGAAGGCTCGAGATGGCTCTACGGAATAAATTACAAGATTACGCCCCCGGTCGTCTTTAAATTGGAGTATATCACGCATAGCGAAGAGGTAGACAGCAGGGAAAACGACACCTTGGTGAGTAGCGTAAATGTCTTATTTTAGTTACTCCGGAATGGAATTGACGCGGATACACGCGGAATCAACGTTAATCCGCGTCGTTATCCGCGACTATCCGTGTTTTTAAAAAGGAGGTAAATATGCCCAAGAGCAAAATATTTTTTCTGTCCTCTGTCCTCTATTTTCTCTTTTCTGTCCTCTGCCCTCTGTCTTCTGTTTTCTCCTACGCCGAACCCATTGCCGTGATCGTCAACAAGACCAATCCCAAAGATAATGTTTCTCTGTCCGAACTCAAACGTATCTATGAGGCCAAGACCCGGGAGTGGCCCAATGGTTTCAAGATTATGCCTATCAACCGCGAGTCCACCTCCGACATCAGGCTCGCCTTTTCCAGGCTCGTGCACAAAAAGACCCCCAAACAAATGAAGGATTATTGGTATGAACGGCAATATAAAGGTATACGCAAGCCTATTGTTCAGACATCGGTAGCCTTGATAGAGCAAATCGTCTCCCAGGTCGATAGGGCCGTAGGTTATGTCTATCTGAGCGAGGTAGACGATAGGGTAAAGGTTTTGCGTATAGACGGCCTTGCCCCGGGAGACGAAGGCTATAAGTTAAGATCGGAGAGAGGAGGCGGGCGATGAGATTAGGAATCCGCGATAAATTGGTGGCGTTATTTCTCGTTCTTTCGTTGATCCCCCTGATTATCGTAGGGATTATCAGCTACAATAACGGCCGCCGGATGCTTTCCCGCTCCATCGGGGCCAAGCTTCCGGAGATCGCCCAGGGGTTGATAAATAATGCCGAACGATTGGTACATTTCGCTATCGTCGATGCCAAGACCTGGTCCAGACTGGGGGTTATGCAGGATATACTTACCAACGACGCCGACGGCCGCCTTAAGTCTTTCCTGGCTCAGGTAAAAGAAGGTTATGGTATTTATCGCGATATCCACTGTTTGGATATGGCCGGTAAGGTTGTTGTCTCCTCCAATCCTGATCTCGTGGGCAGATCCTTAGCGGCAAATCCAGGATTTAAGACAGCGGCAACAGGCGAAACAGATGTCCGCGATGTCTACTATTCGCATCTGGCCCAAAGCGCGGTAATGGATATCTCCGTTCCCATACGCGCATCCTACGAGCAAAACCAGGTTATCGGAGTTTTAATTTGTCAACTTGACTGGCAGGTAGCCAGAAATGATATCGAAAGTGTGCTTATCGACGAAAGGCCGCAGGACCTGAATTCACACATAACGATGATTAACAAGCAGGGGGTAATCATTGCTTTTCCGGAATCCCTAGGCGAAGACAAGGAGATGGTCTTAAAAAAGAATCTTATCGGGATGGGTCTGCGTTCGGCTAAACTTGCCAGCCAGGGAAACCGAGGTTGGCTCGTAGAGGCCGGGCAACACAGAGACAACGCCCTAATCGGATATGCCTCATCTCGGGGATTTGGCGAATTCAAAGGGTTGGGTTGGTCAATACTTGTATCCAAATCCCTGCAAGACGCCTACGCCCCTATCCGCGCCCTGCAAAGGCAGATTTTTCTGGCGGCGCTCTTATTGACGATTTGCATTATTTTTATCGCCTATACCGTGGCCCGGGGGATTACCGCGCCGATATTGACGCTTACTGATGCCGCCGGATCAATGGCTAGGGGGGACTTAACGCAAAAGGTCGATGTCCAAGGTAAAGACGACGAAACCGGGCAATTAGCCCAGGCCTTTAACAAATTGATAAGCGGGTTATGGAAGATAATCAAACAAATCCGCGATGCCGGCCTGCAAATTAACTCCTCCGTGGCCCAGATACGTTCCGCGGCCGAAGAACAGGCCTCCGGGGCCGCGGAGCAATCTTCGGCGATATCCCAGGTCTCTTCTACTATCGAAGAGTTGGCGACCACGGCCTCGCGTATCGCCGAGAACGCCGAACATGTAGCCAGAACTGCAGAAAAAACCTTAGCCGGAATGCAGGAGATAAACACCAAAGTAGACCGCACGACAAAAAAGATATTGTCTTTGGGGGAAAAATCTCAGTCCATCGGCAACATCACCAAGCTTATCGACGACTTGGCGGAACAAACCAATCTTTTGGCCCTGAATGCGGCAATAGAGGCCGCCCGCGCCGGAGAGGCCGGTAAGGGGTTTGCCGTAGTGGCCCAGGAGGTACGCAAGCTTGCCGAGCGCTCCTCGGAATCCACGGAGGAGATACGGCAGCTGATAACCGAGATTCAGGGAGAGACCAATTCCACGATTATGGGCATAGAGGACTCAACGAAGTGGGTCTCCAAAGGGTTGGAGATGGTAAAGGAGACCACCAAGTCGGCCCAAGAGATATCTCTGGCTACCCAGCAGCAAAAGAGCGCCTCGGAGCAGGTCGTCCAGGCCATGCAAAACATAGATACGGTAACCAAACAATTCGTTGCCTCGACCAAAGAGGCGGCGTCTTCGTCCACCCAGTTGAACAGGTTATCTCAGGAGCTTAAAGCAGTAATTGGTGAATTTAAGTTTAGGGATAATGGATAAGAAAGACTTTATCGCTATATTCAAGGGGGAGACCGAGGAACGGTTGGTTAATATCGACAAAGGCCTGGTAAAGCTGGAAAAAGACCCGAATAAGCTGGAGATCATCAAGGAGCTAAACCGAGAGGCCCACACCATAAAAGGATCGGCAAGAATCTTTGGCTATGGGCACATACAGGAAATATCCCATAGTATCGAAGATGTCTTTGCCGTCTTACAAAAAAAGGAGTTAGCCTTTAACTCCGAAGTGGCCAATAAGATATTCCGCGGCCTGGATTCTATCCGTAACATCCTTGAGGAGATAGATGAAAAGGGAGAGAATGCCCAAGATGCGGATATATCATCCGTCCTTAATGAATTAAAGACGTGCCTTACGACTTTTTCCCAGGGAGGAAAAGATAACGATGCGCCCGGGAATAAAGCGCAAGCTGACAAAAAACAAGGCGCCTTTTCCGTTGCCCGCCCTAAAACTGCGGATAAAGGCGCCTCTTCGCAAAATACGCCCCCCAAAGAAGATAAACCAAATCGGCAAAACATCAAAACAGCGCCAGCAACAATACAACAAGATAACCCAAAAAACAAAAACACCTTACCGACAAAGGTGATAAACAAAGACGATAAGAACAAGGCATCATCTGCGGAAGAATACATTCGCGTCCCGTTAAGTAGGGTAAACAAGTTGCTTAACCTGGTCGGAGAGATGGTAATAAATAAGATGAAATCTTCCTCCAAAATAGCCCAGGCCAAACACTTGTTCGTTTCTTCCAAAGAGCTGCAAAAAAGGATATCCGACATTACCGAGATGCTCAAGAAGGGATTTTCTTTGGAATATGTCGAAATGAGTAAATTAGTCAGTATGTGCAACGCGCAGATTCAGAGGTTGCGGGAGGAATCCCTGCAACTTTATGACAATATCTCTACGGAGGCGATGCACCTCGATCCGGTGATAGACGAGCTCCAGACGAAGATGAAAGAGATTAGGATGCTTCCCTGCTCTACGATATTCGAGGGCTTCCCGCGCATGGTTCGCGACATTGCCTTACAGGAAAACAAAGGCGTAAACCTGGAGATAAGCGGCGAGTCTACGGAGCTGGACAAGAAGGTTCTGGAAGGGATAAAGATCCCCCTGATACACCTTCTGCGCAACTGCATAGATCATGGCATCGAAGACGCAAAAGAAAGGAAGACAAAAGAGAAGCTGCCTCAGGGAACAATTAAGCTGTCGGCGTATCACGAAGCAGGCAATGTCGTTATCGTCGTGGAAGACGACGGGAGGGGCCTGGATGTCGAAGAGATAAAACAGGTCGTTTTAAAAAAACATCTTTTGCCCGGTGAAGAATTAAAAAAGATGAAAGATAAAGAAGTGCTGAATTTGGTATTTATGGACGGTTATTCCAGTAGCCCGATAATTACCGATGTTTCCGGCCGGGGCATCGGGCTGGACATCGTCCGCCGGGATATCGAAGGGCTTAAGGGGCAGGTTATTTTAGATACGGAAAAAGGCAAAGGAACGAAATTTATTCTGATCCTTCCGTTGACGATTGCGATTATTCAGGTTTTATTGATAAAACAAAACGAGATGCTTTTTGCTTTGCCGATGACGACAATTGTCGAGACGCTAAAAATAAATATGCGCGATGTCTCGACAATTGAGGGAAGGATGGCTATTCAGGTGCGTGAACATACCGTGCCGGTGGTAAAGATGTCTCAGATACTCAATCTGCCTCCCCGAATAAAAGATATCGAAGAAGGCGAAGAAGATGATGAACATCGGGAAAAAGAGCTACCTGTCGTTATTGCCACCTCTTTGGAAAAACGCGTAGGATTTATCGTAGACGAGGTCGTGGGGGAAGAAGAGGTTTTTATCAAGAATTTAGGCGGGCATCTGGGAAAAATAAAAAACGTAAGCGGGGCGACTATCCTGGCCACGGGGGAAGTAATGATTATCTTGGATGTAGCCGGCCTGATTATGTATAGCGCGCTAAGCCATCCTGCGCTTGTCGAGCGCCGGGCGCTCGCAGACGATAATGCCCGGCAGGACAATAAAATATTGGTCGTAGATGATGCCCTTTCCGCCCGGGAACTGGAAAAAAGCATATTGGAATCCCAGGGGTATATCGTAGATACGGCAGTAGACGGAATGGATGGGCTAGACAAGGCTATGCAGGCCAATTACAATCTTATCGTTTCTGATGTCCAGATGCCCCGAATGGACGGATTTGAATTTTGCCGAACATTAAAGAAGAACGAACATTACAAAAATATTCCGGTGATAATCGTTACCGCCCTGGAAAAAGAAGAAGATAAAAAACAGGGCATAGATGTCGGGGCATCGGCATATATCGTAAAATCATCTTTCGAACAAACCAATCTTTTGGATACGATAGAAAGGTTGATTGGATGAAAAAGATTATTCGGGTTTTAGTAGTCGAAGATTCTCCAGCGATGTCTAAAATGATTACAGACATCCTGAATGCCAACAGGGAAATTATTGTCGTCGGGGTTGCCGTCAACGGCAAGGAGGCCGTAGAGCTTGCCTCGCGAATGAAGCCGGATATTGTTACTATGGACATCCATATGCCGATTATGGATGGTCTGGAAGCGACAAAACAAATAATGGCCTATAACCCTACCCCGATAGTGATTCTTTCGGCCTCGGTATTCAAGGCAGAGATGAATAAGGCATTTCGGGCGATATCCTACGGGGCATTGGATGTTATCGACAAAAGCAGGGTGGCTGACGATCTTACGGAAAAAGTTAAATTTTTGAGTTCCATCAAAGTAATAAAGCACCCTCTGGGAAAATTAGAAAAAGAGTCCCATCGGGTAATGTCGGTAAAGGCGACCGGTAAACTAAAAAAAGATATTAGCGGAGAAAGAATGGTGGCAATTGCCACATCTACCGGCGGCCCCCAGGCGATCCTGCAGATTCTCAGGCGCCTGCCCCGAACATTCCCCTGCGGGATATTAATCGTGCAGCATATTACACGTGGATTTATCCAGGGGCTAGCCGATTGGCTGGACAGCCAATGCGCCATCGACGTTAAGGTTGCCCGGGA
>JBHHYQ010000037.1:0-8038 GCA_046757595.1 Candidatus Omnitrophota bacterium | reverse complement strand
GAGACAAAAACCGACAATGTCACTTTTTGTCTCATTAAGCAGAAGAAAGGCAACGGTAGGTCGTTGCCCGGCTAATATCCAACAGCTTACTAATCTCATCCAACGAAAGCCCCCTCTCTTGTAGCTGCAAGACTAACGATTTTCGCGCCTGAATCTTTTCCGGTAAACGCAATTTTTTTGACCGCATCTGGGCTATTTTCTCCTCCAGGTCTCCCAGGTTCCTTGGCCGAGGCCTATGCGACGAAAGCACCTTGACTATCCCCTTAGGAAAAAGATGTATAATCTTTCCCCGAAAATCTTCCAGGGCCTTTCTATGGTTCCAGGGCTCTTTTACCTCTACCTTAGCCGCTTTCTCCAATAGCTCATTATACATCCTCCTTGCCTGAACAATATCCTCACTCAGCAACCCCAAAACAGCGCCATATTCCACAAAGGTCTGTTTACTAAACGGCTGGGCATATAAACTGCAACTCGACCAACGGTATTGCCGCGGGTCAGAGACAATCTTCGCCTTCAAGGGATTAAGGTGAATGTATAAAGAGGTAGCGAGGAAATAGGTATCATCAAAACACAGGGCCTGACGAAACGCCCCACAAAAAACATGCCCTTTACGTTGATATTTATTGTTAAAAAACTCGGCATACTGGCGGAACAATTCCTTCATTGCCAAAGAAAGATTATCCTCGCCTAGTCGGATTAAAAGGTGTAGATGGTTACGGATCAAACAATGACAAAAGATATCAAACTTAAACTTCCCACTCGTCTTTTTGAATAGATGCAGCATATAAATATAATCTGCCTCTTCCAAAAACAAGGGTTCTATTCCCCCCGGTGCATGCTGAGTAATATGACAAATTGCCCCGGGAAAAGAAATCTTATTCCTTGCGCGAAATACCCGCTTTATCTTACCTTGTTCTACAAGATCCAAGATATCCATAACACCTCCATCAATGCGTTAATGAGACAAAAACCGACAATGTCGGTTTTTGTCTCATTAACTCAACGAACTCAACGAACTCAATTAACTCAACGAACTTCCAAAAGAGAGATCACCTGATATCCAGGTAGAGTTTTTTTAATGCCTTGGGGGGCGCCCCTAAGACAAAACCGAGCGTCAAAAGCCAGTTTATCAGGGTCGCTTTTATAATACCCTGCCTTTGCCATCTGCGTCCGCAGGTATAGACCTTCTTGTCTAATACACAGGTTTTTCCGGCCCTGCTTAACTTCCGGGAGAAGATAATGTCTTCGAATATATCCACCTTATCAAACCCGCCCAGCTTAAAGAATATATCCCTGCGCACAAAGATTGCCTGGTCGCCGTAGAATATCTTAAACATTTTTGCGCGCATATTGCCGGACCTCTCTATAATACGATATATCGGCTTATTCAGGTTAATCCTCTGCGATAGACACCCGCCGACATAGCCCTTATCCAAAGCGCGCGCGATCTCCTTCAGGGCGCCATTATCAAGCCGGCAATCGGCATGCAAAAACAGAAATATATCCCCCCGGGCCTCTCTTGCGCCCTCATTCATCTGGCGCGCCCTATTCCTGGCGGCCTCGATTATTCTTGCCGGGAAACCCCCGGCAACCTCTCTTGTCCTGTCTGCGCTCCCCCCGTCCACGACAATCACCTCAATGTTATGATTACAGGGCAAAGAAGAAAGGCTTTCCCTTAAGACAGCCTGTTCATTATAGACCGGGATAATAACAGATAACATAGCCGATACGTTATGCTTTATTATGGAGAATGTTATATGGGATTATCGGGGCCTGGGCTCGATAATGGCGCTTTCGTATATATTGCCGCTTGCCGTGTCCGGGCATTGGACGCGGCAAGACGCGCCGCAGCCCGCGCCGACAAAACCATCCACCCTGCCTCCCCGCATCAGGCTGTGCCAGAAGGGATAAAACACATCGAATGCCGCAGGGCATAATGTCGGCTGTGAACCGAGGTTTAGCAAAAACCGCTGTCCTGGTTTATGGCCGCGGGGACAAGACGGACTGCCGTCGACAATCTCCATAATAATATCATAAAACGGCCAATCCGCATAACGCCCCAACATCCGCAGGGCATTAAGGGCAAATACCTGCGCCCCTGCGGCCTTCCTGGGCCGACGCCGCAGCCGCAGCCGCACACTTGCCCCAGATTGCGGACAAACAAACTCTTCTTCGGCCGGGTCGGCAAGAACCCTAAGGCCCCCTTCGTAAATCCGGGCCAATACCGACGGATAAACAACATGGAATAAATCCGGGCAAAGCCCGGGCGTTGTCAATCGACTGAAATCATAGTTATCGCGTATCGGCCGTTTATGATAGCGGCAGCGGCGATGGAATGCCTTTAAGGTAACAGCGCCCTGGCCAAAAGGGGAACAGGCCGATACTTCCGATAGGCCCGAAATGCCGTTGTTGTGCCTAAGCCGAACACAGGCCAGGCCGCCACCGCGCAAAGAAGGGGCATTAAGGCGAATGTCAAACGCCCTTTTGCTCGCCGCGCCGTATACCAACCAGGGAAAGATAAGATCGAAGGTGTCATAGGCTTCGGCCTGGCCCTGATAATCGGCAAGCGCCACCTCCTGGCCCGGACAATGGCCATAACAACAATCCCCGTTTACCGCGCGGATAAAAAGCCTAAGCCCGCTGTTTTCTCCCCGGCCATCCATCCTCAGCAAACATTCCAACCCGCCAGCGGGGTTAGGGCACTGGACGACTACACCGCGGGAATTTTCTCCCGGCATCCAATGGAACATACCGCCGCAGGACAAGGTCTTGATATAGGGAATCAAAAGATGCAGGAGGTAGGGGCAGACATCGAGGCCCAAAAGCCTATCTGCAAAACAGGGCGAAGAGGCCGGGCAATCTTCTCCTCTCCGTTGTAAAATCAAGGAAAAATCCGATAAAGAGATGTGATACGAGGTCACCGGGTCACCGGGTCACCGGGTCACCAACAATCCCTTCGGAGAGAAGGGTTGCCGGCGCTTGGCGCCTTTTATGTGTTTCGGGTCCATCTCTCAAAAAGCAGAAATCAGGGCTCAAAATCAGGATTGGTTTCGGGGCGCGGCCCCGAAACACACAAACCTTAACCCCCGGACACTTTCTGCCCTCTGTCCTCATTGTAAGGCATCAGGCAAAGCGGACTATGCCATTGAGGATGGCCCGAAGATTGCCGCTCAAGATTAAAGACAGCTCATTGGAGCTCATCTCCCGACAGGAGACACAAGTTAGCCCCCCAAGATAATCCCATGCCCTGTCAAAACCGTGCTGGAAATAATTGATGCCTTGTTTCCAAAGCTTGGTGCAGGGATACATTCCTCCGTCGACATCGATAAAGCCGTAAAGCCGCCCCAGGCGACAGGGGATAATCTTAAAATGCCCCCCGCCCCCGGATGGCTCCGGCTTATCCCCGCGAAAGATGGTCAATTTATCCTTCCAGGGCCAGTTCATAACATAATCCACAACGAACAACGAATTGGAGATAGGCGCGCCCTTTTTCTTGTAATCGGCATAGGACCTATAAAAGGCAATAAGCCTATCTTCGTCAATCTGCCGAAAATCCTCTTGCCAGTTTTTGCCTCCGGCTATTTCGCCGAAGTTGATGTTTGCCCCGTAGCGGCGGGAAAGAGAAACCATATGCGGCAATGCCGACAATGTCTGGGCGCATAATACGCAATGCAGGCGAATCTTAAGATTGTTGCGCGCCGCCGCCTGCACCCCGGAAATAATCTTGTCGTAAGACCCGGCCCCGCGCAAGAGATCGTTAGACTGCCTGTCCCCGTCCAGGCTAATGCACAAGGCATCCACCGCCCGCAACTCATTTATCCTCTTGGCGACCAAAAGGCCATTGGTGCCGACCTCGGAAAACATCCCCCGTTTTCTGATATGCCTGATAATAACGCCGATATCATCGCGCAACAACGGCTCTCCTCCCACGAGGCGAAACCATCGACAACCATGTCTATGCGCATCGTCGATAATGGAGATAATCTGCTTAAGGGATAATTCCGGGACATCCTTTACCGTCTCCAACGCGGCATAGCAATGCCGGCAACGTAGGTTGCAGCGGTTGGTCACATTCAGGTCGATACGCAGAGGGACACGGGGAGGCAGGATACGCATCTTTTGCTTTGCGATCTGGACGGCCAGATTTTTCCCGGCGATAATTTTGGATAACAGCGACCCCTGGCGCATCAACCCACCTCTCTTTTTCTCTCTCGGCTATGGCGAAAGGAACGCAACAGCAAAAAATCAAGATTTACCCGCGGACGGGCGACAAACAAGATCTGATAGGAAAAAAGGCTCTTACACAGCTTAATCAATAGACGATTCACGGCCACCAAAAACAAGGCCAGTCCCTTAGGCCGAACCACCTCGGGGAAAGGCGCGGGGATGCCGCGCAATCCCAACACATCATACCCCGACTGCGACAATATCTTCCCGAGCGCGGAAAACGTAAACAGCCGAAGATGAGTCATATCCAGGATTCCCCGTTTTACATAATTAAACCGCCCGAATAACAACTGCAGGCGGGGAAGCAAATAGGCGATATTCGCCGAGGTAATAATCAAAGCGCAGGGATGCCCCTGCAGCCAAACCCTCAGACGGTCCAAAAAATCCTCCGGGTCAGGCATATGCTCGACTACATCCAACAATAAAACATAATCGAAAAGATAAGGCTTATCCCAGGGCCGCTCCTTTGCCGGAAGGTTCGCCAAAAAGAATGCCTCGAATGGCGCAACATTTTTGGGCCTTTGCCTGTCCACCCCCACAACCCGACATCCCTTTTTCTTCAACTCCGCGGCTACCAGCCCCTGGCCGCAACCAATGTCCAGGACCCAGGACCCCGCCTTGACCATCTCGATAGCCAAAGAGTGAGAAGAGGCATATCCCAATTTCAATGCATATTGCTCGCCGCGGGGACAACAATCGTATTTGCGCTCATAAATAAGGTTCATATTGTGGAGACGGCACAACACGACGTTGCGGACAATCTCATATGCATAACGTAGGCCGTTGACCCGGCAGATCTCGCTGCCATAATATGTCGGCACCGGCACCTCCAGGATATGCGCCCGATGTTGCATCAACTGCAAGATGATATCCGTGTCAAAGGCAAAGCCGTTGTCGTTTCTTTCGAAGGGTATCTGCCGCAGCGCGCCTACCCTATAAGCGCGGTATCCGGAATGCCACTCGGAAAGACAGACGCCCATTAACCTGTTTTGCGCAAAGGTCAATATCTTGTTACCGACATATTTATAAAGCGGCATCCCCCCTTTAAGCGCGCCCCCGCGTTTCAGCATCCTCGAGCCAAACACGGCATCGGCCCGGCCCGCGGCAATCGGCCCTACGATATCCGGCATATATTCCGGGGCATACTGGCCGTCTCCATGCAGCATAACCACAATATCATAACCTTCCCTAATTGCGTAATTGTAGCCTATCTTCTGGTTACCCCCGTAACCCTGGTTTTCCGGATTGCGCAACACGGTGATATTATGGTGGGGGGAGATGCGGGAAAAGGACAGCCCGGCCTCGAAGGTATGATCTTGGGAAGAATCGTCGATAATCAGGATATGCGGCCGGTAAGAATCGTAGACAGCCTCCGGGATGCGCCCCAACACGGCATCAATCATCCCTTCGGCATTATAAGCGACAATAAAGATAAGGAGTTTTGGTTTATCGCTAAGCATTGCTTTTTGAAGTTAAGTTGACATCTGCGGTTCAACCGCAGATGTCAACTTAACTCTTAGAATAAAAATAAACCAACAAGCCTTATAATCAGCTTGATTTTAATTGCTCCATAAAGTCTCTCCAGGGCAAAAATTCAATATTCCCTATAATAAACGGCCGCGGGGTCTGGCAGATACATAGTGCCCGGCTATAAGAGTGGTCCTTTATAAAACTCCTCAGCCCTCTTACATCACTTAAACGCGGCTGAGTCGAAGACTTTATTTCAATCGCCCAGAGCCCTCCTGTCCACTCCAGAATAAGGTCTACCTCGGCGCCATCTGCTGTCCGAAAGAAAACCAATTTTGCCTCCTGTTCATAATAGTGCAATAACCTTCTTATTTCCAGCAAAATCCAGTGTTCAAACGCATCTCCATAGAGAGCTGTTCCCTGTTTTAGCTCCTGATGAAGCCCTCCCTTGAGAGCAGTAACTACTCCTCGGTCAAAAAAATAAAATTTGGGATGGGAGAGAAGTTTCTTCCGGTGAGATTTAGTGTAGGGATAAAGAAAAAATCCTATTAGAGTATCCTGGAGGATATAAAAATACTCTTTTACGGTCTTGGAATGAACCCCCACCTCCCGGGCAATATTCTGGAAGTTAAGCACATTTCCGTTTTCATGCCCGGCTAATTCCAGAAAGCGGGCAAAAGCAGGAATATTTCTGGTTAATGCTTCCTGTTGAATCTCCTCTTTTAGATAAGTTTCTACATAACTCTGCAAAAGGCGAATTTTACTCTGCCTGTCTTTTTCCAGAGCAATATTAGGAAGCGCCCCAAAGTGAATAACCTCTTTGAGAGAAAACTTATTCCCTAACTCTTCATAAGTAAAAGGGTGCAAATGGAGAGTAATAGCTCTACCGCCTAACAAATTTACCCCTGCCCTCTTTAACTTACGGGCACTTGAGCCGGTAAGAATAAATTGCACGCCCTCTCTACTTCCCATCAACATCTGAACCTCATCTAAAAGCTGGGGGCAACGTTGAATCTCATCAATAACAACACAGATTTTTTCTTTCCTCAAAGCCGCTACTTCCTGGGAGAGGATTGACACATCCTGGGCATACCTTAAAAATTCTCTGTGATTGAGAAGGTCTATAAACAAGTCCGGGGAAAGGGTGTGTTTAATTAGATAAGTCTTTCCTACCTGCCGAGGGCCAAAGAGAAAGAGGGAATTCTTATACTTGCAGAGATTCAAGGTTCTTTTAATCATAACTCAATTATACCCGTAAATATTGGAGTGTCAACCAAAATTTTCGGAATATTTTTTCATTCTAATCCTGTCAGCCCACCCTGGCGATCTCATAGAATACCAGGAATTTCATGGCAGCCGGCTGAGTTCTCTGTCCGAAGGAACCCCGTTAGAGAATTCTTCTCTAACAGGGTAAATATCATCCAAACTTTGGTTGCGGTTGAACTTTATTATCTGGAAGGTAAAGCCCTGGAAATTTTTATTAACCCTTGACTTGTTAATGAGGCAATTTAGAAGCCCTGCCTGCGCCGTCACGCCGCGGCAGGCAGGCAGGATTTTGCCCGTAGGCAAGGCGCGGCGTTGACGGCGCAGGCAATGCCAGTAGAAAACAACCTCCAGCCTGCCCCAACACGCCAACCTCCCACATTGACATTATATACAAATACGGGGATAACACAAGAATTATTTAGTTAACCCTCAAAACACTCTGTTTTTTCGGGATATTTATTGATTTCCCCGCGCATTATGATAAAATAAATATTTTGGATAATTGCGCGACCAACAAAAGAAACCATATGACTATCAATAATATCTGGGCCAAAAGCAAGGTCCTGGCCAGGGCGTTTGCCGAATGCAAACGCGCCGCCCAAAAGGTATATTCCCAAGCGGAAAAGATCATAAGATGCCCTCCCCATACCCCCAAAGAGTTTCGCGTAGAGGCAACCAAGGCCCCTGCCGCTTTTTTGGGCCTCAAAAAGAACATCTTCTCCGTATTATTCCAATCCATATATCATCTATTAGACATCGGCGAAGAACGCAGAATGCTCTACGCAAAACTTAATTACCTCTTTCGTATCTGGGTAACCGCAGCCGACAATCTCATAGACCGCGAGGACAAGACAACTTTCCCTATGCGCATTCCGGGCAATGCCCCCACTATGCGCCAGGTCATCTCGATAATGGCCGCCGACAGGCTGCTTAAAGGCATCCTGGACGAGGCCGCAGAAAATAACATTATCGACGCCAAGGGCTCCTCTCTCCTCTGCGACAAATCCCTGCAGATCCTTTTGCCCAGCGCGGGAGAAGAGTCTTCGGAAGAAGGCGGCATAAGGCTAAGGCCAAAACC
>JBHHYQ010000036.1:0-8133 GCA_046757595.1 Candidatus Omnitrophota bacterium | reverse complement strand
GAAGATAGGGCGAGAAGGGCTAAAACGCCGCCTGGCAAATATAGAGGGGGTGTATGCCCCGGAGTTATATCGTATAGAATATTTTCCTCAGGGGGAGATTTCTTTATTTGCCCCTGTCGACAAGGGTGTTCCGGCGCGGGTGAGAAGGCGAGTGGCGCCTGATTTGGACAGAGCCTTTTTTCCCGAACAGTGGCTTGTCCCTTATATTCGCCTGGTCCACGATCGCCTGATACTGGAGATTATGCGCGGCTGCCCCCATAGTTGCCGGTTTTGCCAGGCGCGTGTAGTTTACCGTCCCTGGCGCAGGCGTTCGGCAGAGAGGATAATAGGCCTGGCAAAAGACCTGTTGCCGGCATCGGGCTACGGGGAGATCTCTTTATTGGGGTTGTCCTGCGGGGACCATCCTCAGTTGTCGCAAATAATCAGCCGCATAATTACTTTGTATCGGGACAAAGGGATAAACCTCTCCCTTCCTTCTTTGCGTATCCGGGATTACCTGGGCGATATCCCTTCTTTGCTCGGCCAGATGAAAAAGACGGGGTTGACCTTTGCCCCGGAGGCGGCAAGCGGCCGCTTGCGCAAGATAATAAACAAGGAGATGGACACACAGCAGTTGTTCGATGTCGTAGCCAAGGCCTACAGGGTAGGGTATCGGCATATCAAGCTGTATTTTATGATTGGGCTTCCCGGGGAGATTGCGCAGGACCTGCGCGAGATAGCGGATATGGCTGTCAGCTTAGCGGAGATGCGCCGTCGTATAGACGGAAGGCCCGGCCGGGTGACCTTGAGTATTTCCGCCTTCAGTCCCAAGCCGCACACGGAGTTCGAGCGCCTGGCAATGGATGACATAGAGACATTGGCCCGTAAACAGAAATATATCCGTTCTTGTTTTCGTGGCAGGCGGCGGGGCATAAAGATAGATTTTTCCGATGCCCATACGGCATTTTTGGAGACAGTGTTGTCCCGCGCGGACCGAAGGGTGTGTGGTGTTATCGAGGAGGCATTCAGGCTGCGGGCCGGGCGCAACTTCGGCCTTTGGCTGCGCGCCTTCGAGGCCCGCGGCGTCAACCCTTATTTTTACGTTAATAGGGAATTTTCCCGGGGTGAAATTTTACCCTGGGGGCATATAGATGTGGGGAAGAAAAATATTGCCTAATAAAAAAATTATGGTATAATAAATTTTATCTTTGAGAGGTAGTCTAAAAGTTATGTTTGGGAAAACGGTTATGTTGATGATTCCATTTTTAGCCTGGGGGGCAATGGTTTCGGCGGGTATTGGGTCGGAAAAAGAAGGGTTTCTTTTTCCGCCGCGCGGGTCCGGCCTTTCCTTTGATGACATAAAGGATGCTGATTTTTCCGGGGCTTGGTATCCTGCGGATAAACAGGCCCTGGCGGCGCAGGTTGAGGGTTTCCTGGAAAGGGCCGACCCTGCGACGTTGCCGGGAGATGTCTTAGGGATTATCTGCCCCCATGCGGGGATAGTTTATTCCGGGCAGACCGCGGCCTATGGATTTAAGGCCGTGGCCGGGCGCGCTATAGATACGGTGGTAGTGTTGGGGTTTAGCCACAGGAGGCCTTATTCGGGCATCGCCGTGTTCGGGGGAAAGGGAGTTGAGACGCCGCTGGGGACGCTTTATACCGACAGGCAGCTGTCGGAAGAGATTGCGGCTGAGGACGATAGCATATTTTTGGACGATAAGGCCTTTGTCCGCGAGAACTCTGTGGAGCTGATACTTCCTTTTATCCAGTCGGCATTGGGCGCGCCGAAAATCGTTCTTTTGGCTATTGGCAATCAGGACTGGCCGACTGTCCGGGCGATATCTTATGCCCTGGCCAACACCCTGAAACAGCGTCGTAATTTTCTTATCGTGGCCAGCACGGATATGAGCCACTACCTGCCCTATAAACAGGCGATGGAACGCGATGATGCTACAGTAGATTTTATCCTTAATCTTTCCCCGCAGGAGATGTTTTCCCGCAGTTACGGCCATAATCGGATGTGCGGGGCGGCTACGGTTGCCGCCCTGGCCCTTACGGCAAAGAGATTATCCGCGGATAAAGCCGTGGTCTTGCATCGTTCTACCTCTGCGGACGCCGCAGGAGATAGGTCCAACGTCGTGGGTTATCTTAGCGCGGCCTTTGTCCGGCAGGGGCAACCAGAGGAAGAAAAGGCGTTGTTGACGCATAACCAAAGACAGAGGCTCTTAAAGCTGGCCCGCGCGGCCATTGGGTATTATCTGGATAAAGGAAAGGTATTGCCGATAGAGGAGAGCGACCCGGCCCTGCGCCGGGAGTTGGGGGTGTTCGTTACCCTGCATAAGCGCGGCCGCCTGCGGGGGTGTATCGGCAATATCGTGGGCCAAAAGCCGCTTTATCTCGGGGCGCGTGATATGGCCGTTGCCGCAGCGGTCCAGGACCCGCGCTTTTCCCCGCTATCGGCCAAAGAGCTGGCCGATATCGACATCGAGATATCGGTATTGTCTCCCCTGCGGGAGATAGGCAATCCCGACGAGATAGTCTTGGGGCGGCACGGGGTATTGGTAAAAGATGGCCTGCGCAGCGGGGTATACCTGCCCCAGGTGGCTACAGAGACCGGCTGGGACAAAGAACGGTTTATGAACAGCCTCTGCGCCGATAAAGCAGGGATGGCCGCGGACGCCTGGAAGACAGGCCGGTGCAAGATCTTTGTTTTTACCGCCGAGGTCTTTGGAGAGCGGGAAGAAAAAAAGGAGGCGCTGTAGATGAGCACAGAAACTAAAGAGGTATTCGGGAGAGCCCTGAGTCTTCCCCCTGTAGAGCGGGCGATGCTCATAGAAAGGCTTTTTCAGACATTTATCTCCCCGGATAGAGAAGAAATCGATTCTTTATGGGCCAGGGAGGCTGAAGAAAGGATAGATGCATTCGAACGGGGAGAGGCCCCTTCTTGCTTGGCAGAGGATGTATTTCAGAGGATAAAATAGTTTGTAGGGTTGTATTATTATGTATACCCGTAACGAAAGGATAGTTCCGGTTTATATCGAAGAGGAGATGAAGGACTCTTATATCTCCTATGCGATGAGCGTTATCGTCGGCCGCGCCCTGCCCGATGTCCGCGACGGGCTTAAACCCGTGCATCGACGTATACTCTATACGATGCGCGAGCTGCGCCTGGCGCATAACCAGCCTTATAAGAAGTGCGCGCGTATCGTGGGTTTTTGTCTCGGCCAATATCATCCCCACGGGGATATGGCCGTCTATGACGCCCTGGTGCGTATGGCCCAGGACTTCTCCCTACGTTATCCTCTGGTAGACGGACAAGGAAATTTCGGATCCGTCGACGGAGACCCTCCGGCGGCGCAGAGATACACGGAGGCGCGCCTGGCCGCGATTAGCGATTATCTGCTCGTGGACATCGACAAGGACACCGTGGATTGGGCGCCCAATTTCGATGCCTCCCTGCAGGAGCCGGTGGTCCTGCCCGCGGTCCTGCCCAACCTTTTGGTCAACGGGGCATCGGGTATTGCCGTGGGTATGGCCACGAATATCCCGCCTCATAATTTAGGCGAGGTCGTGGATGCTTTGGTTTGCCTTCTGGACAACCCGGCTGCGGAGTTAAAGGACCTGATGCGCATAATCAAGGGGCCGGACTTTCCCACGGGCGGTCTTATCTGCGGCCGTTCCGGGATAAAAGACGCCTATACCACGGGGCGGGGCAAGATTACCCTGCGCGCCCGCGCCTCGGTAGAACACCAGAAAAACGGCAAGGACTTAATCGTCGTCAGCGAGATACCTTATCAGGTCAATAAGTCCGCGCTTATCGAGGCAATCGCCGGGCTGGTGCGGGACAAAAAGGCCGAGGGGGTATTCGATGTCCGCGACGAGTCCGACAAAGAGGGGATGCGTATCGTCATCGAGCTCAAGCGGGGCGCGGAGTCGCAGATCATCCTCAATCAATTATACAAGCATACGCAATTGGAGACGACCTACGGGATTATCCTGTTGGCTCTGGTTGCCGGCCGTCCCCGCGTGCTCGACCTGCGCCGGATATTGACGGAATATATCGATTACCGGCGCGCGGTGGTGCGTCGTCGTACGCAGTTCGAGCTGGACCGCGCCTTAAAGCGCGCCCATATCCTCGAGGGGTTGAAGATCGCCCTTAAGTTCCTGGACCAGGTAATCAAGATCATCCGCGCCTCCAAGACTACCCCGGCGGCAAAAGAGACGTTGATGCGCAAGTTTAAGCTCTCTGCGCAGCAGGCCCAGGCGATACTGGAGATGCAGCTGCAGCGGCTTACGGCCCTGGAACGGGATAAAATAGAGGCCGAATACCGGGAGCTGTTGAAGAAGATAGAGCTCTGTCGGGCAATCCTCGCCTCGGACAAGAAGGTCTTGCATATCACCAAAGAGGAGATACTGGCCCTTAAGAAACGTTTCGACGACGAGCGCCGCACGGAGATAGTGGGCAAGGTAGAGGAGATAGATGTCGAAGACCTGATTGCCGAGGAGGATGTGGTGATTACGGTGTCGCACGCCGGGTATATCAAGCGGCTTTCCGTCTCTGCCTATCGCCGGCAAAACCGCGGCGGCCGGGGGGTTACGGCGATGGAGATGCGCGATGCCGATTTTATCGAACACCTGTTCGTGGCCTCGACCAAGGATTACCTTTTGGTGTTTACGGACAAGGGCCGGGTTTATTGGCTTAAGGTCTACGAGATCCCTCAGGCCGGCCGCGCCTCCAAAGGAAAGGCTATCGTCAATCTTTTGTCTCTCGCCTCCGGGGAGATGGTCTCCAGCGTTATTGCCGTAAAGGAGTTTAGCCGGGATAAGTTTTTGTTGATGATTACCCGCGGGGGGCTTATCAAAAAGATACAGCTGTCTGCCTTTTCCAATCCCCGCCGGGCCGGGATCGTGGCCCTGGGCCTGGAAAAGGACGACGGCCTGGTTTCCGTCCAGCTTGCCGCCGCCGGGGAGGAGGCGCTTATCGCTACTGCCGAGGGCAAGGCGCTGCGTTTTCCCGAGGATAACCTGCGGGCTATGGGGCGTTTGGCCAAGGGGGTGCGGGGGATACGTCTGGGCAAAAAGGATGTGGTTATCGGTATGGAGATGGCGCGCCCGGATACGACGATATTGACCGTAACCGAGCAAGGGTTTGGCAAGCGCACGAGCTTCGATGAATATCGCCGTCAGTCCCGCGGCGGCAAAGGGATAGTCAACCTTAAGATTACGGAGAGAAATGGCCGGGCTGTGGCCCTGAAGGCGGTAAAGGATGCCGATGAGCTGATGATGGTTACCCAGAGCGGGATGTTGGTTCGCTGCGCGGTAAAAGGTATCCGTCCCACCGGCCGCTCTACCCAGGGCGTGCGCCTGATAAAGGTGGGGGCCAAAGACAAGGTCGCCTGCGTAGCCCGGGTGGTGACGGAGTAACGAAATGGGCGCGTCCCATTCGTTGCTATCATTAACCCTTGATTTACCAATGTACGATTTAGAAGCCAGGATTTTGCCTGTAGGCAAGGCGCGCGACCCATTCTTTTCGTCCGGGCGCCCCGCGGGGTACCCGGACGAAAAGAATGGGTCGGCCTAAAGGCAGGGCGGATGATACACGGATGTATTCATTTTGCCTGTTTGACAAAGGCGTTCTTTAAACGGAATGCCTTTTTGTTTGTATTTTCGCATAGACGCCATAAAGAGTATCCTTTTGGGGTGCGCGGCCTGCGGCCGTTGCAATATTATTTGTCCTGCCTGTAGTTGTTTTGCTATGCGCGATATTATTGCCGATGGCGGCAAAGGCGGCGAAGATGACTGTATTGGGCAAAGACAAAGGGGTTGGTCGTTTTGTCGAATACCGAGTTCAATATGTGCGTAGGCTGTGGCAGGTGTGAAGACGCCTGTCCGGAATATATAAGTATGTTCAAGTGCGTTGTATATCAAAAGGAAAAGCTCCTCTTCCAAAGTTTCGCTTTGGAAGAATGTAATTATACTTTACCTTTTAGCCGTCGCCTAAAAGGTAAAGTATAGAGGCCTTTCCATGCACAAGTATAGGAATATGCGGCGGGAGCGGCTTTTGATCTTTTGCCCCATAAAGTCGTATATCTTGCGCCTTATCTTGTCCGGATAACGCAATTTTCCGTCGTAGCCAATAAGCAGTTCTTCGTTTAGGATCCTGTTTTGCGGAAAACGGGCCTCGATTATCTTCTTTAGCCGCGGCCGGAAGCGCAATGTGCCCAGGCTTATCCAGGCGATGTGTTTTGCCTTGACCGTCGCAAACAACCTGTCTGTCAGCCGGCCGTATTCTTTCTCCCATCCCGCAAAATAGAATATCGGGTCGAAATGAAACCCTACTTTATACCCGGCCCGGACGCATCTTTGCGCCGCCTTAAGCCGCTGGGAAAGAGAGGCGGTAAAAAATTCGTTTTCGCCGATTATTCCGGGAGGATTTAATGACCAGGAGACGATGATGTTTCCGCCGTGTTCGGCCTTAAGCAGGTTGGCGATATTTTGGCTTTTTGTTTTGAACTCGAAGGTCGCGTTTTTGCGCTTGGCGAAGAACCTTATTATCGGTAAAGAGTATTCGGTTATTTCGTCCAGCATCAGGGAATCGGAAAACTCCCCCGTGCCTATCCTAAACTGCCTTTTGCCGGCGCGGCCATAGCTTTTTTCGTAACCTGCGAATGCGGCCAAGGGCTCATCGATGTTTGCCGCAAGGATTATCCCCGGGGTATCGATATACTCCTGGAGATAACAATAACTGCACTCGAATATACAGCCAAAGGCAAGGTTGAAGATGTGGTATCCGCATCCTGCGGCCCCCTTTGTGCAGGGGCAGGCCCGGAAAAACCCGCTTTTGCGGCGGATAAGGAATAATGTTTTCCGTCGACAATTGTAGCTTATTATATCGGCCTGCCTTTGTGTCTTACGATATTCTCTTATGCTTTTTATCTCGGATAACTTTGCCTGCGGGAAGGCATTCCTGACATTGGCGGCAATACGGCAACGGGACACGGCTGTCTCGACAAATATGCGGCGGGGATAAAATCTCTTTTCGCCTTTGGCCCTAAATGCCTTGCGGGGGTCGGGGCCCAAGGTCGGCAGGTAGGGGGCAAGGGGCGTGTTTGTCTCCGCGCAGGCCAGAGGGTATCTTCTTTGGATGAGCCTTGCCTTGACCTGCCCAAAGTCTCCCCGCATATTGCCCAAGACATCAGCCGGGGTAATATCCTCCCGTCGGCATATCTCGTAGACGAGACGGATAATCTCTTGTTTCTTGTTCCGGCCAAACGCGGGAAATCGCCGCTGGATAAGTCTTTTAAGGGGTTTAAGGTAGGGGCGCATAGTTTTCTGCTGCGGAGGGCTTAGGGCCTGTTTACTATCTCTATCAACCTGTATTCCAGGTTCCCCAGCCCGGCGCGATGGCCGGCGCTTAGCATCTTATCGGCCCTGTTGCCCCCCGGAAAGTCTTTGCCTGTTTGGCGGACCAGGTCTACGGTTGCCTTTTCCAGGGCCAATATGTCCGAAGAGGCCAATATCCCCAGGTCCGCGGCGATTATCTCTTCCTTTGCCGTAGAGATGCAGTCGCATTCTTTGCTAATGTCCCAGGCAAAGTTTATGAACAGCTTGTTTTTGAATTTATCCAGGATGGCCTGGGCCGTTTCGGCCATCCTGCGGGCGAATATGTCTTCGTCTTCGTCCCAGTTGACGGATACGGCGTCGAACTTACAGGCGCAGAGGCATTCTCCGCAACCCAAACACAACGCCTTGTCTATCTCTGCTGTATTCCCTCTTTGCGCTATTGCCTTAACCGGGCAGATCTCCATACAACAGCGGCAAAGGGCGCATTTTTCCCGGATGATGTGCGGCCTGAGCGAAGAGTGTTGAACCTGTTTCGTGGGGCGGCAAGACATCCCCATAGCCACATTCTTTATCGCCCCGGCGTATCCGGCCAGGATATGGCCGGTGATATGCGACAATACCACCAGGCTATCCAGCATCCCCACGAAAGACGGGACCTTTATTTTTTTGAGGACGGAAGAGGCGATGTCCAGTTCGCAGCCATCGCGGCCGAATACCCCGTCGGCGATTATATACGGCGCCCCGGCGCGGGAATGGCCAAATCCCTTGCTTTGCACCAGGTTGAGGTGGTCTACGGCGTTTTGCCGTTCT
>JBHHYQ010000035.1:0-8265 GCA_046757595.1 Candidatus Omnitrophota bacterium | reverse complement strand
GAGAGACTTTTAAGGACAATAAAACTATGGGGATAAATTCTCCGTTCAACAATGGGTTTCGCGATAAAGGACGTCTATTCCCGCCCCTATTCCAATTTTATAGACACAGACTATAAACTTAATGTGGCACGGCATAATTGCCTTTTATGTCTCATTAAGTGACGTTGTCCGTAGCTCCTTAATAAACTCCGACATCCCGATATTCACCGGGCAGGTGTCCAGGCAGCGGCCGCAACCTACGCAGCCGCAGACACCCGTATTTTGATAATCGTATTTCAGCTTGTGCTCGTATCTGCGCGCCGCGCGCTGCCATTTCTCTTTGCGGGGGTTGTGCCCGCCGGCCTGGCGCATATAGCCTTCGAATATACAGGCGTCCCAATTGCGCATCCGCGAATGGGGGTAATCGAAGACATTAAAACAAGTGCAGGTAGGGCAGACATATAAACAACCGGCGCAATAGATGCATCGCTGCCCAATGCGTTCATAAACAGACTCAAGCCCTGCGACTGCCTTCTGCATCTTCTTAATCGCCGCAAAAAGGTCCGGCCTCAGGCGGATATTACGAAAGGCGCGACGTTTCGCGCGGCCCGCGGCAGAAACATCTCTTCTGCGGGCATTGCGGAAAAAGGCGGCATATCTTTCGACAAACCTTCTCCCGGCAAGAGAGCCGATCTCGACAAAATAGGCATCCCCCAAATCAACCAACTGCAGGTCATAGCCCTGGTCCAAAAACGGCCCGGTCTTGGCCGCGGCGCAAAAACACCTGTCTTCCCGCGGCGGCCGCAAGCACCCCACGACGATAACCAATCTGTTTTTTATCCCGTCCAGGTAATAAGTATCGGGGATGTTGCGCTTAAAAAATCCGTCGCAAAACAACATCCCCTTCCAGTCGCAGGCGCGGACGCCAAATATCAGGCGAGGCAATAAGCGCCCTTTGCCCTTTGCCTCAGGCCGTCCGGCAAAATCGAACATCGTCTGCAACTGGGGAAAAAGGATGCTCTTGGGCGGGACGACCAAATTGTCATAATCCGGGCGCAACCCATCAAGGCCGGCATCATCCCCCCGCTCCAGGCGGACAAAATGACAATCCCCGTCAGGCTCCCGACGGGGAAAATAAACCCGGAAACGAGAGGCAACCGCACGTAACAACGAGGCTATATCCGGCTTGAAAATTACCATAACAGATGCTCCATATATCAACCAGCATTCAACCTAAACATCTTCCCGGGAAGTTGCTTTATCAACCCCTTCATCTCCAGGCAAAGCAGGGCCGAAGACACCTTGCCTAAGGGCAATCCGCTTTTGTCGCTTATAAAGTCGATATGACGTGGGTCGTCCGACAACAAGGCATAAATACTGCGCTCCCCGGCGCCAAGATCGCCGTCATTTTCCGCCGCGGCCTTTACTGCGCCTGCCGACGGGCTTTTCCGGACGCCCTCATTTCTCTGCGGGCAGGCGGATCTCATCTCCTTTACCCTTTGTCGGACATATCGCTCCAACTCCTGCCAGATATCGTCGGCGCCCTCCACCAACCTTGCCCCTTCGCGCAACAGCTGGTTGGTACCCAAAGAATTGAATTTGCCGGCCTCTCCCGGAACGCTAAACACCTCCCGCCCCTGGTCCACGGCGTGGCGGACGGTAATCAAGGCCCCGCTTCGCAACGGGGCCTCTACGACCAAGACCCCCAGAGACAGGCCGCTGATAATACGGTTACGCATAGGGAAATATTTCCTGTCCGGCGAAGTTCCCAGGGCAAACTCCGAGACCAATGCCCCGCGCTCGGCAATGCGCGCAAACAACTCCTTGTTTTCGGCCGGATAAACCGTATCCAGGCCGCAGCCCAACACGGCAATCGTCCTGCCGCCGGCGCGCAGGCAGGCCCAATGCGCGGCAGTGTCTATGCCCCGCGCCCCTCCCGAAACTATAACCATGCCCTTTTCGGCCAGCTGGCCGCTAATCTTGGCCGACATCTGCCGTCCATAAAACGAGCTCATACGGGTGCCCACCACAGCCAAAGAAAAGTAGTCATCCCTTTTTATTTCGCCCTTGACGAACAACCCCACGGGAGGGCCATAAATAGACCTAAGGCTATCCGGATATCGCGCATCTTCCAGCGGGATAAAATCTGCCTTATATCTATCCAAAAGCAAAAGCTGATTATCCAGCCCGTTGCGCCCCCGGCGGCCGGTTATGCTGTCCAACAACGCGTTATCCATGCCCTCAACCCGGGCAAGGTCCCGGCGCGAAGCGCCAAAGATTGCCTGAGGAGAGCCAAACCTTTCCAAAAGCCTTCTTGCCCGCGCCGCGCCCAGCCCCGGAGTAAGCGCTAACTCCAACCAGGGGACCTTGTCGGAAGATAACATATTATTCGCTCCACCACCTCTTCTATCGTCTTGTCCGATGTGTCTATAGTATAATCGGCCCGGGAATAAAACCGCGTCCGTTTATGCAATAATTCTTCTATCTTTTTCCGGGCATCTCTTCTAGGCAAAAGCGGCCGCCGCGGGCAACCGGAAATCCTGTCCAATATCACCTGCGGCCGCGCCCAAAGACAAACCAGCAGGCCGGCGCTTTTCATCAGGGAGATATTTTCCTCGTTCAATACTACCCCGCCGCCGCAAGACACAACTAACCTTCCTCTTTGCCAACCCCAAGACACCTCTTGCAGGAACCGCCTCTCCAGCTCCCGAAAATAATCTTCTCCTTTATCGGAAAAGATGTCCTTTATCCGCGCCCCTTCTCTTTCTTCGATAAGACTATCCAGGTCGACAAAATTACGGCTTAACTTGGCGGCCAGGGCGCGGCCCACGACACTCTTGCCCGTCCCCATAAACCCCACAAGATAAATATGCCCAACCTTTACCATTCGCCATCCCCGTTAAGTTGACATCTGCGGTTCTGACATCTGCGGTTCAACCGCAGATGTCAACTTAAGCATATTGGCATCAATCAAAAATAGTCTCCGTAAACCCCCTTCAGCCATTCCCAGGCGCCGCGGAGGCCATCTTTTGCCTGTGTCATACGCCGCCCCACAACATCCGAATGTTCGACGGCATAATGCATAAGGCCCACAGCCGCGGAATACCCTGCGGCGCGGTTGGCAAGAGACAACAGGTCCCTCGGCGCGCCCAAGCGCACCGAGAGCCCCAAGACCTTCTCTGCCATCTCCAAAAAACCATCCAGGAGCCCTGTTCCCCCGGTTATAACCAAAGGGCAATCCTGGCTTCCGGAACAAAAGATGCGCTCCTGCAGGCAAGACAACAACTCCTTGATGCCGGGCTGAACGGAAAAAACGATCTCTTTACGGGAAACGGGCAAATAGCCATTATGCCTCTTTACGATGACCTCGTCGTCAAAACGGCTATCCTGGCCGGCTGCGCAGGCATACCCCTCTTTTATCTCTTCCGCCAGATCGAAAGGGACGGCTAATTTACCGGCCAGGGCTGCCGTAAGCTTATTCCCGCCATAGCCGATAATATCGGCAAAATGCAAAACACCCTGCCTGAAGACCAAAAACTGGGTAACCTCTGCCCCGATATCCACAAATACGCAACCTTTGGCCATCTCCTCCTGCCGCAAGACGCAGCGCGCCGCGGCAACCCCGGAAAAGACGATATCTCCTATTTTCAGGCCCGCCTGATCCGCAAGCCGGGAAAAATTATCCAGATGGTTGATCTTCATCGCTATTATATATAAATCTACGGCCAGCTTATGCCCGGACAACCCCTGGGGGTTATGCAGATAATTTCCATCATCCAACACATACCCCCGGGGAAAATTATGGATAATCTCCTCATCCAATTTGATATTCAAAGAACGCGCCTGGGAGTGGACGGATTTTATATCCCAGGGGCTGACGACCTTATTGCCCCGTTCGCAAAGGGGGATAACCGCAGAGGCCCGACGAAAAGAAAGCCCCTGTCCGTTTACGCCCAAATATACATTCTTTATTCGCCTGTCGAGTTTTTTTTCCAGGGAACCCACGGCCTCCTTTACCGCGCCGACAGCCGCGGGAAAGTCCTCGACCACGCCCCCCCGCAAACCCCGGCTGGGCGCATCCGCATATTCAGGAGAAGAAAACCCTCCGGACCTTAGGGATATACCGGCAACGACCTTAATCCTGCGCGAACCCAAATCCAAACCACAAACCAACTTATTCGATTTAAACATAAACTCAACAAACTCAATAAACTCAATAAACTCAATTACCCCGCCACGGGATCATCGAACCTTAAATCTATATATCTTGCATCCCCCGCCTTAACCCCCCCCGCAGATAAAAGGGATGACAATATCTCAAGCCGCCGCCTGATATCTTCTTTGCCGATTATTACGCGCAGGCCCTTGTTGGCAGCGTCTTTGGCCCGCGGCCGGATATAAAAGTAAGCGCGGGAGAGATTGGCCGTATTTATATCTTCTATCCGGTAAGCTTCGAGGGCATCTAGCTTAGTGTATTCCTGCAAAATCTTCAGCGCCATCTTCAGGGCAGGCATAGCCAATCTCCTGCCTACCCTCATATTTCCCCACCCCCCTCCAACCCCTTCTATCTGCGGCAGCCCGGAATATCTATCGCCGACAGCTACCCCCAACACTACCCCCTGAAAGTCGACAAGATAAAATTTCCCCCTCACCTTCAACCTCGCCCGGGCGATCCTGCGCTCTGCCTTCAACATCAGGGTATCGGGCAGGCAACGTCGCAGCTCTGCCCCCCGCAAGACCGGATGCCGGGACAATATCTCTTTCTCAGTCTTCTTAAGGTCAACCTCGAATATATTGCGGCCTATGAAGCGGTTTAACCGTTCGACGCCATCGGCCGCCCCCTCTGTTTCTACGCGGGTAATCTTAAAATAGCGGGAAGAAAACACTGCCCGGCCCAACCACCACAACAGACACAAGGCCACCGCCAACGTCGGCCAAATAAACCAAGCCCGCTTTACCCGTTTTGCCATCTTTTTTCCTTTCCGGAAAAACCTATCAACCTTTGCGCTACCAACTGAACGCTTATAAGCCGTCTTTTGCCCGTATGCTGCGTCGGGGCACCCATCCAGTGGATGGGTCGCGCGCCTTGCCTACGGGCAAAATCCTAACTTCTAATCTGTTCATTTGGTAGCGCAAAGGTTGATAATATCCTCCTGCACAACTCGCCAAACCCAATCCCCGCGGCCTGCGCCGCCCGGGGCAAAAGGCTGGTCCGGGTCATCCCGGGAACGGTATTTACCTCCAGGGCAAAAAGCCTTTCTTCTTTGTCCAGGATCATATCTACGCGGGAGGCGCCGCGGCAGCCCAGGGCGCGATGCGCGGTTAGCCCCACCTCCCGCGCCCGCGCCGACAACCTTTGCGGCATCTCTGCCGGAACCACATAATCCGTAATCCCGGCGGTATATTTTGCCGTATAGTCAAAAAACTCCCGA
The DNA here is from genome assembly GCA_046757595.1 of Candidatus Omnitrophota bacterium. GTDB lineage: Bacteria > Omnitrophota > Gorgyraeia > Ghiorseimicrobiales > Ghiorseimicrobiaceae > JBHHYQ01. Next base: position 2,854 of record JBHHYQ010000035.1, on the reverse strand, counting down.
CGGGGAATTATCTCCACCACCGGCAAGGCCAAATCCCCCAGGATGCCCACAGTCAATTCCCGGCCGGCGACATAGTCCTCGAGCAAAACGCGGTGGTCGTATTTCCGGGCCATACTTAATGCCGCAGGCAGCTGTTCTTTTTCGTAGACAATACTTAACCCCACGCTCGATCCGGAGGCCACGGGCTTGACAACCTTGGGGTATCTGCCTGATGCCGCATCCCGTTCTCCGCTGCCAACGCCCACGACATACCCTGCGGGCACCCTAAGTCCCGCCCTCCCGAAACACTCCCGCGCCGCGGCCTTGTCCATTGCCCGACGGCTGGCCTGCGGCCCGGACCCGGTATAAGCAACGCCCATCTCGTCCAGTAGTTGTTGCGCCGTCCCATCTTCGCCAAACCTGCCATGCAGGGCAATAAAGGCAACCCGAATACCGCTATCTCCGATCTGTCGACGAAACTCTGTGGGAGTAGCGCCGACAATATCCAGGGCAGATACATCCATGCCCAGTTCCTTCAATGCCTCATAGACCGCCTCTCCCGAACGCAGGGATATCTCCCGTTCTTCCGAAACACCCCCCTTCAACACACCTACCTTAAACATAAACAGCGTCACCGCGCCATCGCATTATTTATCGACAATACACCCCTCGAAGGCTTGCCCCCCGTATCATTTCATAGTATAACATAGCTAAAATATAAATCAAGGAGTTGCATCATTTTTAAGACATAAAAGACTTATACTTTACCTTTTAGACGACGACTAAAAGATGAAGTATAATGGATTGGATTAGGGGTTAAAGTCCCGCACCGCAACGATTTCAAAAGTAAACCCCTGGGGTACAGGGTACGTGTTGCGTTCTTCCAAAGCGAAACTTTGGAAGAACGCCTGTGAAGAACTTGTGCCTTAATGTTACGGATGTCTATAACGAAAGGGATCGGTCAATACATCATTACCCCCATTATCGGAAAACGTGATAAAATATATCAACAAGATTGCAAAACATAGCCGAATTGAGATATACGGTTAATTGTGACACAGCCTGATTGTCGGTTTTGTAACATTACGATAGAAAGCTCCTTACCTTACCTTATATACGGCGATATCGGCTATGCCGTCTTTGGCGCCATCCGCGTAAATCAGGGCGAAATGACGCATAGCCTTATCCTGAGAAAGCATCCTTGCCAATAGCGTGTTTTTACCTTTATCCGTCCAGGTAATCGAGACCTCTTTGGCGCGCCTTTTTTTGTTTCTTTGGGCCGTCAGGCGCATATAGGGTTCCGATGTCGTCTCGGCCTCGGTCAAAAGCAACCCCAGTTTGGCCAACTCCAAAAAATGCCTGCGCACGATTATCAGCTGCAACCCGTATTTGGAACAAATGCGGTAGGCATCTTCTTCGGGAAGAAAATATATCCTCGCCGTATCCTTTATGACCCGGGCTGCGCCGCGGGGGAGATATTCCAAATACTGGCCGATAACCATACGACAATCTCCCAGGGCAGAATCCTCGCTTATCCAGAAAAAGTGGTCACGGGCCACATATCCCGGATAATTATCCGCCAAAAACTTAAGCATCTTGCGGCTACGTCGGCTGCTGCGCGTCTGGGTGGCGCTATCCACGAGCAGGGGGCGAACCCGTTGAGAGCTAAGCCATAACCCCGTGAGACAGACGATAATAAATACTATAACGAACGTCCCCGCGTCCCGCGCCCCTCTATTTATCTGGTTTTTTTTACGCATATACCAAGCATTACGGAGGTAATAATGGGCGCCACGGCCAGATAACCGCGCCAACCGCTCAACGCCGCCACCAGGCCCTGGACCGCCCAAAACACAAGAAACATCCTCGCGACTACATCATATCTCATAATCCTGAATAACACAAAAGGGACAGCCAATATTGCCGCGCCGCAAGACAAAAAATAAAAACGCCAGGGCATCGTCTTATGCAACACCGTCATTTTCATAAACCAGGACATCTCGCGAGAATGAGGATTTATGCCGTATCTTAAGATAATCGGCAGATACCAGATAACCGCCAGGCCAAAAATAACCATCAAAGCAACAGCGCCCGGGGCCAAAGCAGGCCGCCGGGACAACGCCCGCCCCTGCCAGGCCAAAACGGCTATCAGAAACAGCGCCGGCGGCAGCCAGACCAAAAATGCCCCCTGCCAGGTAAGCAGGCTCAGCCCCAACAAGACACCGCCCAGGGACATCTTTGCGATATAGCGCCTTTTGTTCTCAAGAGAGGCATTGCGCAAGGACAAAAAAATGCCCAACCCGGCCAGGGCAAATATATCCGCCAGGACAAAGGCCATCAACTCCCCGCTGCGGGCGCGGATAATCATCCCGTAACTTACGGCCACGGACAACGGCCCCAACAAACTCCACATCGAGCTGGCGCTTATCGTCCGGCAGATAAAATAAACCAGTAAAACATAGGCGAGGTATTCCGCCAGGTTAAAGTAGTGGGTAAACTCAATTAGGCTTAATCCTGCCGGGCGGCCCAAAAGCTTATAGGCCCAGCCGAGGGCATAATGGAATACAGGGGGATAGGTTAAATCCCGGCCCAGGGTGACGAACTCATAAGGGTCGGGGTTAAGCCTGTGCCCATAATCCACGACTTGCTTAATCTGGCGATAGTGCCACCAGCCGTCGTCGCTGACATAACCTGCCAGGCCCATATTCTGCATACGCAACGGAAGGCCGATAACGAAGATAACCGCCAGGATCAACCAAGATATCCCCGACCGATGCTTTCCCTCATCGGACAAAAGACGCAAAATCCTCATCAAGTCATCCCCCCAAAGACACGGCCAGGCCAAAATCGCCCCGCGAGCCCTCGAAGGCGATAG